>JACQCB010000107.1 GCA_016201805.1 Nitrospirota bacterium
CCGTCATCTACCATTCCCACACCCACTCCCCCGCCTACCCGTCCATGACGGACATCGGTCTCGCCTATTACCCGGACGCGGTCTACCTCATTATTTCGCTCGAACACAAATCGAAGCCGGACATCCGAACCTATTGGATCAAAGACCGCCAGGTATCCCCGGCCGAATTGCAGATCATCTGATCGCCCCTTCGCTCACGGCCCTCCCAAGAAAATTTGCTAGAACGCCTCGGCAAAGAATGGCATAATGACCGCGCCGACGGCATGAAGGGAGGGACCGGGAATGAAACGGAGATCAATCCACTGCTGCGGTCTTCTCTGTGCCGTCTTCGCCTGCCTCCTGTCGGCCGGGCCGGCCGCCGCCGAAGACAAGAGCATTTACAGCCCCATTATCTTCGTGGATAAGGAGAAGGGCTTTATCGTGGTCTCGTCGAGCGGGGCGGTCTTTGGAGTGGAAGTCAGCGAGGCGGCCAAGCCTCATCTGGACAAGCTGCCGGCCTCGGGCATGATCGATGTGGTGGTGGAACTGCGGCCCGGGAACGCCCCGTTGCTCAAAACCTGGAAGCTGGCCGCCGGCGAGTCGTCCTGTAAAATCTTCGACGGGAAGACCTGCCGTTAACGCCTGAACGGACGAGGCGCCCGCTCCGTTCCGACTCCCCTCCCCTCACGCCTCACCCCTGACGCCTCACGGCTATTCCGAGCTGCCGAGCATGTCATCGATCAGCGGCCGATTGATGTCGGTGCAGCCGAGGCAGATGGTATCGAACAACGCCTCGTGATCGGCCACGTAGTGGCGTTCATTCACCAATTTATCCGCCGCGACCTGATCGTAGCAGGTGTCGCAGAGCATCATGAACCCGCGCATGACCGAGACCGTTTTTCGACCCGCGCTCCCTTGCATCGCCGCGATCCTCTCCCTGTATTCTCTGGTCGGTCTTCCGGCCAGCTCGTGACAGAGCCGAGCGGGTTATACCGACCCTTTCAGTTGCGCCACCCAAAAGTCTTCTGTTTCCAGTTCGATCCCGCACTGAGGACACTCGTAGGGTTTATCCGGAGCAGGAATCGGCAGCGAGGCCTGCTCGATCCTGCCCTGGCAGACATGATAGAAATGCCCCCGAGCATCTTGGTTATCTAACGGCTCGTTTTCGTACACCAGCACCATTGAGCATCCCCCTCGAAGCAATTGATTGAGTATACCCAGCCGTCGGCGCGATCCGCAACCGGCGCAGCCGGCTCTCCCTGCCATGCTGTTTGAGCTGAGCTAGACCTGAAACTGCGCGTCGTAGAGGCCGGTGTAGAGCCCGCCGCGAGCGAGCAGGGTCTCGTGATTTCCCTCCTCGACGATCCGGCCCCGGTCTACCACGAGGATCCGATCCACGTCATGGAGAGTGGAGAGACGGTGGGCGATGATGAAGGTCGTACGGCCCTCGGTCAGAACGTGCAGAGCTTCCCTGATCTTGACCTCGGTCTCGGTATCGATGTTCGAGGTCGCCTCGTCGAAAATCACGATCGGGGGATTCTTCAGCAGCACGCGCGCGATCGAGACCCGCTGTTTTTGCCCGACGGACAGCTTGACGCCCCGTTCGCCGATCCAGGTCTCGTACCCATCAGGCAGCTCGACGATGAACTCGTGCGCGCGCGCCGCGCGGGCCGCCGCCTCGATCTGGATCTGATCGGCCGCCAGATCGCCATACGCGATATTCTCCCGCACGGTCCCGTTGAACAAGAAGGGCTCCTGCTGCACAAAGCCGATCTGGCTGCGGAGAAAGGCCAGGGGCAGATCGCGCACATCCACCCCATCGAGTCTGACCCTGCCCTCGCACACGTCGTAGAAACGCAAGAGCACCTTGAGCAGGGTGCTCTTGCCGGCGCCGCTGGGGCCGACCAGCGCGATCCGTTCCCCAGGCTTGATCGCCACGGTCACGTGGCGCAGGATGGGCACATCCGGGCGGTAGTGAAACGACACGTCCTCGAACCGCACCGCTCCCTCCAGCCGCTCTTTCGGAGGAACCGCCCCG
>JACQCB010000016.1 GCA_016201805.1 Nitrospirota bacterium
GTTGATGGAGGCGTCGGTCTGGATGAAGTTCTCGTAGCGGGAGAGGTTCATGTTTTCGCGTCCCATGCCGCTGACCACGCCCAGCGTCACGGTCCGGTCCAGCCCGAACGGATTGCCTACCGCCAAGACCCATTGACCGACTTTCACCGATCCGGAGTCGCCGAACGGCGCGAAGGGGAGGGGGCGGTCCGTCGCCACCTTCAGCACGGCCAGATCCGTGTCCTGGTCTCTGCCGATGACTTGTGCGATGAACCTGGTCTTGTCCGAGAGGCGGACTTCCACTTCGTTGGCGTCGCCGACCACATGGTTATTGGTGAGGATGTAGCCTTGCGCATCGATGATGACGCCGGAGCCCGAACCTGAGTTGGGCGCGTTGGGCGGCTCTTTGGGGGCGTTTTTCGAGCGGCTGGGACTTTGCGCAGGAAAGACATTGACGACGGACGGCTTCACCCGTTCCGCCAGATCTGTGATGACGCCCTGGAGTTCTTCCATGAGGCGGATCCCGTTGCCGTCGGTTGCGGCCAGCGCCCTGCCGCCGAGGGGTGCCGAGAGGAACGGCGCCGGGAATCCCGACCCAAGGGAGATCGCAAGAACGACGACGATGGTTCGAACGGCGATACTCATACAACCTCCTGACGGGGGATACGAGACTTGTGCAGGCCCAACCTTCCGTGTCTATTATACCGGTTCAGGCGAAGGCGCGCTGCGTGTCGGTGAATGAGGGGAGCGCATTCTTTAAGTCGGCGCGTGTCCCGATCAAGAGTACGACATCGCCGGTTCTGAACGGCGCCGTGTCGCATGCGGTCACCAGCATGGGGCCTCGCAAAATCGCCATGACTCGGATTGTGGGAGGCATCCCAAGCTGGCCGATCGCTTGGCTGCAAGCCGCAGACCCTTTGGCCACTATGACTCGTTCGATGGTGGCCGAGCGGATCAAGAGGTCTTGTTGGATCTTGATCAGGTCCTCTGTGAGGGTTTCCGCTTCAAGTTCACGCACCAAGGCATCGACTCGCAGGAGTTCGTTTTTGAGGAGTCTTGCCCGGGCCGCAGCTTCGGAGAGCCTGGTCTCAATCTCGCGCTGGTCTTGCCGGTAGCCCGTCTGTTCGGAGGCATCGCCCTGTGTGGCCTGTTGGGCAAGAAAGGCCCCCGTCTCTTGCTGAATCGTCTCCATCTGCTGCGCGATGGAAGAGGCCTGCCAATGGAGCTTCAGGATGTGCACTTTTCGATTGACGCGGTCGGAAACAGCCAGCACGGTTTCATGCAGTGCCGTCAAAGTCAGAGTGAATTCTTTTCTAATGCGCTGGAGAAGCTCTGCTGTCATGTCCGTCGCTCCATTTTTATCTACAGCGTCGGATAAGATCGATTATGTCAACTGTTAGGTTGATTGATATTGGACTGGCCGATCTTAGATTCGATACCCTGCCATAATCTCCTGATGTTTTCCTTATGCCGGAGCGTGATCACTCCGCTAACCAGCCAGGCAAAGACTTGGAAGCCAGTGCTGCGCCCAAGCGCAACGGCCATCACGGGAAGCGCTGCAAAGGCTGCCAGAGCCGCCCCTGATGAGTAGCGCCAAATGGCGGCTGTTGCCAGCCATACCGCCAGCATGGTCAAGCCAATGGCCGGCGAGATACCTGCCACGGCTCCCATGGCTGTGGCGACCCCTTTGCCGCCATGAAATCTGAGGAACACCGAATATAGGTGCCCCAGGATTGGACATACTGTCACTCCCAGGACGACAGCTTCCTGGTCCAGCGTATGAAGGGCCGCCCAGCCTACCAGCCAGCCCTTTCCGATGTCGCCGACAAGGGTCAGGAGTCCGGCTTTTTTCCCCGACACGCGTAAGACGTTCGTGAATCCGATATTGCGGCTGCCGGCGGTGCGAGGATCGACGGCACCCAGGCATTTTGACACTACCACGCCGAATGGAATCGAGCCAAGCAAATATCCGGCAACCGCCATGCCGACAGGCAGCCAGTCAACAATCGTCATGTTGGTACGCAAAGGACATCGAAAGCAATCTCATGCGATCAATTCTTCGTGCGATGCTAGAACTTCTTCGTGGCGACATTTCGCCAAAAATTCACGAGGTATTGACCTCCGGAGACAAGTGCCAGAACCAGGGCAAGATAGAGCAACCAGGTGCCAAGCAGATGTAGTGGCCTAGTGAGCGAGAGCAGGCTGCTTTCCAAGATCAAGAGGACAATGGCAACGACCTGGGCGGTCATTTTCCACTTTCCGATCGTCTCGGCCGCCAGTACGATCCCTTCTGAGGCAGCGATTGCCCGTATGCCGGTTACCGCCACTTCGCGCGCGATGATCAGGATGGCCACCAACGCGGCGACCCGATCGAACTGTACGAGGAGAATGAGTCCGGAAAGGACCAACAATTTGTCGGCGATCGGGTCAAGCAGTTTTCCGAGTTTGGTGATCTGGCCGCGCCGCCGCGCCACATAGCCGTCCAACAGATCCGTGAGGGCTGCCACGACGAAGACCAAGGCCGCCACCAGGGAGCGCTTCGGGGTCGGACTGGAAAACAGCACGACAAAGACGGGAATCAGGAGAATGCGGGCCAGGGTCAGCAGGTTGGCCAGGTTCACGTTCGCGGCGCGGCCTTCTTGGGAGGCCACAGGACCGGAGCGTGGCTGTGGTTGTTTGACCGCTTCTGTCACGGGCATCTGTGCCGGTCCTTGAACTATTCGAGAAAGAGAGACGTCAGACGACCCCGCTTTTCAGCAGATCGTGGAGATGGAGAATTCCGACGACCCGATTGCCCTCTTCGCACACCACCAGCGAGGTGATCGAAAACTGCTCCATAATCTGTACGGCACGGGCCGCCAGTTCGTCGGGACCGATGGTCCTGGGATGTTTGCTGGCCAGGTCCCTTGCCGGAGATTTGCCGAGGTCCGAGCCCTTTTCCAGATGGCGCCGCAGGTCCCCGTCTGTAATCACGCCCAGCAACTGTCCGGTGGTATCGACGACGGTCGTCATTCCGAGCTTCTTGGTCGTCATTTCCATAATGGCTTCGCGGATCGATGCCTGGCCCTGCACTCTTGGGATCGCATCCCCTTGGTGCATGAGGTCGCGGACTTTGAGCAAGAGCCGGCGTCCCAGCGTCCCGCCGGGATGAAACTGCGCGAAGTCTTCTTCCTTCAGCCCGCGCTTCTGAAGCAAGGCAATCGCCAGGGCGTCCCCCATGGCCAGCGTAGCGGTCGTGCTGGCGGTCGGGGCCAGGCCCATGGGACAGGCTTCTTCGCTCACCGACACATCCAGGATCACGTCGCTGTTCTTGGCCAAGGTCGAGGGGATGCGTCCGGTCATGGCGATGACGCCGATGCCCAACCGCTTGACGAATGGCAGGAGCTTGAGCACCTCTTCGGTCTCGCCGCTGTTGGAGATGGCCAGCAGGACGTCGCGGCGGGCCAGCATCCCCAGATCGCCATGGATGCCTTCGGCCGGGTGGAGGAAAAAGGCCGGCGTGCCCGTGCTGGCGAGCGTCGCGGCGATCTTCTGGCCGATGAGCCCGGATTTGCCCATGCCCGATATCACCACCTTGCCGGTGCAGCTGTACAGCAGGTCCACCGCTTCGGTGAAGCGATGGTCGAGGCGATCGATCAGCTCGGCAATGGCCCGGGCCTCGATCTCCAGCACCCGTTTTCCCTGCTGGATGCTCATAAGCCGGACTCAGCCCCCTTCCCTGCGGCATGGCAGATTCGGACCAGCCGTTCCAGCAGCGGTTTCAATTGATGGAGCGGCACCATATTGGGGCCGTCCGACAGGGCGTGGTCGGGATCGGGATGCACTTCCATAAAGAAGCCGTCGCAGCCGGCCGCCGCTGCCGCGCTGGCTAGCGGCGTGATGAACTCCCGTTGCCCGGATGATTTGGTCCCTGCCCCTCCCGGCAACTGGACGCTGTGGGTGGCGTCGAAGACCACCGGGTAGCCCAGGCTCCGCATGATCGGCAAGGCACGCATGTCCACAACCAGGTTGTTGTAGCCGAAGGATGACCCGCGTTCGGTCAGGATGATCCGATGCGTCCCGCTCTCCTCCAGTTTTTTGACGACATTGCCCATTTCCCAGGGAGAAAGAAACTGGCCTTTTTTGACGTTGACGACGCGGCCGGTCCTGGCCGCTGCGATCAACAGGTCGGTTTGACGGCACAAGAACGCAGGGATCTGGAGAACGTCGGCCCCTTCGGCTGCCCGTGCGGCCTCTTCCGCACTATGGACATCGGTGAGCACGGGGACCCCGA
>JACQCB010000097.1 GCA_016201805.1 Nitrospirota bacterium
GCCGCGCGGGAGCGGCTGATGCGCAAAGGCGAGGGCAAAGTCGAACCATTCCTCCACGGTCTCGGCGCGGATCACCCCGCACTGGTGCAGCAGGGCGTCGAAGAGGGCGTCTTCGCCGGCCAAGGCGCCGGTATGCGAGGAAGCGGCCCTGGACCCTGCCGCCGTCCGGCCAGACTTGACCACGATGATCGGCTTCCGCTTGCCGATGCGGCTGGCCAACTCGCGGAATCGGGTGGGATTGCCGAAGCTTTCGATATACATCAGGATCAGCCGGATGGCCGGGTCCTGTTCCCAATATTCCAGCAGGTCGTTGCCGGAGATGTCCGCCTTATTGCCGGTGCTGACGAAGGCGGCGATGCCCAGATCGAGTGAACGGGCGACGTCCAGAATGGTCAGCCCGAGCGCCCCGCTTTGCGAGATGACCCCGATCGGGCCGTGGGATGGCGTCACCGACGAGAACGTGGCGTTCATGCGGACGGTCGGGTCCGTATTGAGGACGCCCATGCAGTTGGGTCCGATCATTCTCATGCCGGCCCCTTTGACGAGGCCCAGCAGACGTCGTTCCCGCTCGGCCCCTTCAGGACCCACTTCCTTGAAGCCGGAGGTGATGACGAGCAGCCCTTTGACCCCGGCCCGTCCGCAATCTTTCACGACGGCTTCGACCTGGCGATACGGCACCACCACGACGGCCAGGTCCACCGGGGCGGGACAGGCGGCGACGGTCCGATAGGTTTTGACACCGTTGATGACATCGATCGCAGGATTAACGGGGTAGAGAACACCGGTAAAACCGAAGGACCGGAGTCGTTCGAAGACCACGCGGCCGATCGCGCCGGGCTTGCGCGAGACGCCGACCACCGCAATGGATCGCGGACGCAACAGGACATCAAGAGGATGGGGCATCGTGCTCCGAATCAGATGAAAGAGTCCAGGCTCGCCTTCGGTTATAGAGGAGGAACAAGGAAGGGGTCAAGCCGCGGCTTCAGATGAAGCGCTTACGCGGGCGACTTGACCGGACAGGATGCTCCGGACTATTGTCCATCGGCAGAACGTCGAGAGGTCATGGCAGACAACGGCACCACAGAGCAGCGCATGCGCCCTTTTGCGGTGATTACCGGCGCATCGCGTGGGATCGGCGCCGAATATGCCCGCGCGCTGGCTGCACAGGGCTATGACCTGTTGCTGATCGCGAGGGATGCGGCCAGGATGGATCAGCTTGCCGCAGAGCTGTCCGGCCGGTATTGCATCGCCGTTGAGTGCGAGGTGCTGGATCTGGCTGAGCCGGAAGCGGCCCACCGGCTTTTCGCCGCAGCCCGCACAAGGCGCCAGGCGGTGGACCTCCTCGTCAACAACGCCGGCTTCGGGCTCTTTGGGGAATTCGTCGAGCTGCCGATGGTCCGCATACAGGCGATGCTCCGGTTGCACGTCAATACCGTGGTGGAAAGCATCAGGCTGTTCCTGCCGGGCATGGTCGAGCGGCGTGCCGGCGCCATCATCAACGTCGCCTCGACGGCAGGGTTCATGCCCGTTGCCTACATCGCGGAATATGCCGCGACGAAAGCCTTCCTCATCACCTTCTCGGAAGCCTTGGCCGAGGAAGTCCGCTCCTCCGGCATCCGCATCCAAGTCTGTTGCCCGGGCCCGACCGTGACCGATTTTCACCAAACCGCCGGATTCCGACCCAACAATCCGTTTAAGGCGCAGAGTGCGGCGGAGGTGGCGGCGGTCTCCCTGGCCGCGCTGGACCGTGCCCCCACCATGGTCACGACCAACTGGAACGGAACGTTGACGGCTTGGCTGAGCTGCTGCGTGCCAAGGACAATTCTAGCCAGAAAGGCCGCGCAATGGATGAGACGGTCCCGGTAATCGCCAGTACGCTGGTCCATCTGTCTGACTGAGGCTGTATGACTGAGATTCTGCAAGCCACCGTGCGATTGTACCAGGGCGCGTTCCGCGCCACCCTGCGGTCGTTCATCCGCAGTTGGATGGTCGCCCTGGCCGTCGTCCTCTTTGCCGGCTTGATGGTCCTAGCCACGTCCATCGCAGCCCCGCTGGGGCTCCTGGGCGGGTTCATCCTGGGCGCGGTGAATGCGCTTCTGATCGGCGCAACCTTGGGATTGATTGAGCAGGCGGTCGCAGGTGTCCGCCGCATGGTGTTTCAGGACATCTGGGGGAGCATCGGGCGGTATTTCTGGGACGTCATCGGTCTGGGGTTCGTGCTCTGGGTGCCGATGATGTTGCTGGAGAAGGGCATGACCGTCAACCCCAACGGACCGTTTCTCGCCGCGGCGATCTTCCTGCTGTTCTTCATCCTCCTTAATCCGGCCCCGGAAGTGATCTACCAGGTCCGCCATCATTCCCCGCTCGACGTGATCCGGGAGAGCTACGAGTTCGTGATCGAAAACTGGATCGAGTGGTTTTTGCCGCTGGCGGTCGTAGTGGCCCCGCTGGGCCTGTCGTTCTTTTTCGGCATTTCCGGACGGTTGGGACAGGGAGCCGGGCTGGACTTCTTCCAGGTCCTGGTACTGCCGTTTACGCTCCTGGCCGCCTGGCTTGGCTACCTCGGCCTGCCCGATGCGGTGAGCTCCGGGCTCGTCCTTGTCCTGACCCCGCCGGTGGCGGTGGCCATGCTGATGTTCCGCGGCCACCTGTTTGCCGCCCTGCATGGCTCGTCGCGTCGTCAACGGCTCTTCCGTGAAAGAACGATCTAGCGGGATAGAGGATGGGCTTGTCAGATCTCGGCGACCGGGACGGCCCGCTCGCCTTCGCACACCGTACAGACTTTCCCCGGCACCCCCTCGCTCGGGTAGGCCGGGCCCAGCGCATATTGGGTGTCCAACGCGACGATTTCCGTCCCTTGATACGTCCAGAGCCGGTGGCACCTGGGGCAGCAATACCACTGAGTATAAGCCGGCCACTCGCGATCGCGCATTGTCATACTGTCGTTGCCCCTTTTCGACCCTGGGCCTGACCCGGGAGCATAGATCACCTGAACTTGACGCAACCCACCATTCGAAACGTCAGTGGGGCTGTGGCAGAGCGGAGGGGGGCGGCATATCGACGAGGAGCGCATGGCCGCTGATGGTCCAATCCGAACAACCCATCGGCAGCAGGATCAGGCTCAGCACAACGTACCGTAACTGTTCCGTCGCGCCGACATGGTCCGCTGCATTGGCCCCCAGCTCTGGGAGTTTTTCCTGGAGCTTGGCCTGAACGAGGTGATCGTCCGCCAGACCGGTGGAGTAGTTCCCGCAACTGTTCGATTCAAACGAAAACTTTCCGACCTCCATCACCTTGCCGGCCTTGGCGGCGGCCTGCACCTGCGCCTGCGTAAACTGCTCGGAGTAGAATCCATGGCCCTGACGATAGAATTCGGAAGGGGCACAGGCGGTCAAGAGCAACAACGCAAGCACCAGAGGGGCAGGCAGGAACCAACCGTGACGGGAAACAATCATACGGCTCCAAAGAAGGGGTGGCGACTTTTCTAAGCCCACAGGCCCGGCCCATTTTACAAGAGCCTATACGGAAAGACCACTTGAAAGTTCCCACCAACTGCCCACAGTTTTAGTGCCCTTGCTTTGGCAAGAACAGTAGCTGACGATCTCGGAAACACAAAACCACCCAACTCTTGACTCTGCCACGTCTGAGTGTCACAAAAGGTTACATGAAATCCTGGACGACCAAACTCCGTGACTGGCAGGCTCGAGCGGAGCATGCAGTGTTGACGCATCCGACCCTCGATTTTCTGGCGATGGCGACCCCGGCGGCAGGCAAGACCCAGTTTGCGCTCAAGATCGCCCACCGGTTTGTAAGCGATCGGGCGGCCGACCGAATCGTGGTGGTCTGTCCGACAAATCATCTCCGCACCCAATGGGCCCTCGCTGCGAGCCACGTCGGCATTCATTTGGACCCGGCCCTGACCAATGAACAGCGCCAGGAGGCCTCGGATTATCAGGGGGCGGTCGTGACCTACCAACAGGTCTGCCTCGATCCCGCTGTTTTTGCGGGAGGCTGCCGGCAGCGCCGGACCCTGGTCATTTTTGACGAGGTCCACCATGCCGGCGACGGCAAAGAGTGGGGGCTGGCGCTCCGGGAGGCCTTTGGCGACGTCGTCTTCCGGCTGTCGCTTTCGGGCACACCCTTTCGCAGCGACAACGCACCCATCCCATTTGTCCGGTATCGAGACGGACAGAGCCAGGCGGATTTTTCCTACGGCTATCGGGAGGCAATCCGGGACGGCGTCTGCCGGCCGATCCTGTTCCCGAGCTATGACGGGGACCTCACCTGGCTGTCGGATCGCGGGCAACACTCCCATACCTTCGATGAGGGGTTGACGGGCGACCTCAAGCGGGAACGACTGAAGACGGCGCTGCTCCAGGCCGATTGGCTGGGCGAGGTCATTCAGGATGCCCATCGGACGCTGACCCGGGTGCGGAAGGATGAGCAACGCGATGCCGGTGGCTTGATCGTCGCGATGAATCAGACACATGCGCGGTCGGTGGCAGACCTGCTGCGAACCGTCACGGGCGAGAAGGCGGCGGTGGCTGTCTCCGATGACCCGGCGGCCTCTCGGATCATCCAGGCCTTCGGGGACAGCAGTGCCCGGTGGCTGGTCGCGGTCAACATGGTGAGCGAGGGGGTGGACATGCCCCGTCTTCGTGTCGGGGTCTATGCCACGAACGTCTTAACCGAAATCTATTTCCGGCAAGTCGTGGGACGCTTCGTCCGAATCCAAACGGGGCTGCCGAGGCCCCAGCGAGCCTGGTTGTATCTCCCCAAGGACCCGACCCTCGTGGAATATGCCCAACAGATCACCATCGAGCGGGATCATGTGATCGAGGAAGAGCCCCCGCCGCAGCGGACGCTGTTTGACGTGCAGACGCCACATGAATCAGTCAGTGGCTACGTGCCCTTGAAAGGGATCGCCAGGGCCGATACCCTCATCAGCGCGGAAGAACCGGAGGGGAGCGGGGAGACGGTTGGCGAAGAAGAGCCTTCGCGCCATGAACACAAGACGCAACTCCGGCAGCGTCACCAACGCTTCGTGGGCATCGTAGCCCGCAAAGCCGGCGTCACGCACATGCAAGTCAACGCCGAGCTCAAACGACAGACGGGCAGCCGCATCAACGAGGCGACGGTGGAGCAGCTCAAGGCGCGCATCCGGATTTTAGAGCGGTGGCAGGAGCGGGGCTGGGAGGGGAAGGTGTGAGCCTCACGGGGTCTAGAGCACGAAGAGATGGGAAGAGACTTGATGATATTGGCGGAAAGCCTGAACGGTGGAGCTGGCGAGAGGAATCGAACCCCCAACCGGCGGTTTACAAAACCGCTGCTCTGCCATTGAGCTACGCCAGCTTCCGGTGGAAGAGTACACCGAGGTCCCTTCCTCTGGCAAGCATCCGCCGCGAAGCCCCAGACGGAGAGCCCTGACTTGACGAGGTCCGTCAGGGAGGTTATCGTTCACCCATGTTTCTCGGATCATCACAAGAGAGGAGCCGTCACATGATCCTATCTCGCTACCTGGTCCTGTCGGTGTTCGGACTGCTGCTGGCCGCATGCGGCTCGGCAGCGTGGATGCACCCCACCAAGCAGCCGGATGAGTACCTCACGGATTACAAAGCCTGTGAAGAAGCGATCTACAAAGACCCCAAGCTGCAGCAGGGCAACCAGCTTCTGTTTCACCAGGCGCTCGATCGCTGTGTCGCCAAAAAAGGATGGGTGTTGAAGGATACGCAGGAATAGTGGCGCCCAGCCGGCAAAAATTAACGCGGCTGTAATATCCAGGTGATAGACGTGCAATCTCCGTGGCCTATGCTTCGAATCGCTATAGGCCATTGTGGCCGGGGTATTCGACAACCACATGGAGGAGATCATGCATCGAATTGAGAAACGGACACGGAAAGGGCTGAAAGGGTGGGGGCTTGGTGCTGCACTCGGCTTCTTCTCATTGTTGATGGGAACGTCGGGGGCCATTGCCGAATTGGGAGGGCCGACCGGCCAGCCCTTACTGGATCCGGCCTTGGCGGTCTATGCGCCGACTGCGCCGGTATCCGGCACTATGCGACTTGCCGGATCGGACACGATGCAGCCGCTTATCAACCGACTGGCCTCAGAGTTCCGCCGGCGCCATCCCGATGTGCAAGTCACGATCAGCGGCGGCGGTTCGGCCATCATACTCCAAGAATTTTTAGGGACGGAAAAGTCCAAGGTCGAACGTGTAACGACTGGCGGATTGATCGTGACGATGAAGAAATCTGAAACTGCCGGCTCCGTGTTACTCGCTGCATCATCGCGTCCGCTGAGCGATCAGGAAGTCGAACAATTCGTCGTCCGATACGGCTATGAACCTCTGGCCTTCCCTGTGGCGATGGACGCTGTGGGCATCTATGTGCATCGGAACAATCCGATGCCCAGTCTGACGCTGGATCAAGTCGATGCCATATTTTCGACGACCCGCCAGCGAGGCGCGCCAGAGGCTATCAACCGCTGGGGGCAGCTGGGTTTATCCAACGGCTGGGAGAATGCGCAGATCCGGCTGTATGGCCGCAATCAGAAGTCGGGCACGCAAGGTTTTTTTAAAGACCATGTCCTGTTGAGCGGCGATTTCGTACCGTCGATCCAAGAGGAGCCTGGCGCGGCTTCCGTGATCTTGGCCTTGGGTCGTGACCCCTTCGGCATTGGGTATAGCGGGATTGGCTTGCAAGCCTCCACCGTGCGCCTGGTTCCCTTGGCAGAAAAATCCGGCATGCCGGCCGTGGCCCCCAGTTTGCCCAGCGTCATGGATGGGTCCTATCCGCTGCGACGCTTCCTCTATTTTTTCATCAGCAAGGCGCCTCAAACGCCCTTCTCCCCTGTGGCCCGAGAGTTCCTGGCCTTTGCGAACAGCCGAGATGGACAAGAAGCGGTAATCAGGGCTGGCTTCTACCCGCTCCCGTTGAAACAAGCCGAGCAGAACCTCGCAATTTTGACCTCCACCGGAACTCGTTAACGTAAACGCAGTGGCCGCAAGCTTTCCCGCGAGGTCTTGACGGAACAGGTCGAGGCCTCGCGGGTCTTTTTATCCTAGCCTTGGCTGGGGCTCAAAGAGATTCCCTCGGAATTTTTCCTGAGAATCCTGCCCCGATCTGGCGCAGAAATTTGAGGACTAGGCAGTACTCGCAGGAAGTACGTTATGGGGTAGGGGGCTTTTGACGCGGCGCCTTTTTCTTGCTTTTTTCAAGCTCTTGTTTCATGCGTGAGAACTCGGCTTTTAGCGCTTCCATTGCGTCGGCTTGCTCCTTCAAGCGATTCTGCAAGGCCTGGTTGGAGTTCGCCAGTTCACGCAACTGTAGCCGAAGGTCCTCGGCTTGATTCGGGACGTTCTGGGGCTGAGGCTGGACAGGAGTCGGTTTGGGTTGGGCGATCTGCGGCAAAGACGGCGTCACAGAAGACACCAAGGCCTCCTGGACATTGACCGAGAGAACGACTTTCTCAAAAGCGCCCCAATGCGGACCTTGTTCGGGGGGGAACACAGCAGCCTTTGCCGGAGGGACGACAAACAGTTTCAGTCCCTTTGTATCCCGCAAATCCCTATCATCATCACCCCCACCCGTATCTGTCCTCGTAAAGACCGCATGATCGGTCAACACCATATGTAGGTAGAGCCCTCGAAAAAATAATGCACCGGCGGTTCGATCCGGCTCATAGGGAGCCTGCATATTCGGCAGGGAGAAAAACACCCGTTCCCGCCGTCCCACCTGCCTGAACGCCGCCGCGAGGGGAGCTGCGATAAGACTTAGCTCATCCTCCTTGAACAAGGGAATCGGTTGCGGTTTGACAAGAAGCCCGGCGAGGGTTCCGCTATAGCCGCTGACGCGGATCAAGCCCAGCAGTTGACGAACTTCATCGACCGTCAATTGAGCCGGATGGCTGTTCAGCGCCGGTGGACTGCCTTCACCCGTCGAGGGATCGTGCTGGATGCCGATTTGAATGCCGCGCTCATCGTAAAGCACGCGCTCCCCGCTGAGGCCGGCACAAGCGGAGACACTGCCAAAGAAAACCAGGCTAAGGATGAGCGGAAGCCATGAGGTGCCGCTGCACGCCATCAAGCGAATCCGACGAGCGGCCATTCGGCGCAAGTTGTGCTCGCTCAATTGCACTTGAATTGCAGTCCCCAAAGACGCTCCTCGATGCCGCCATCGTGGACGGTGCTGATCTGGCCGCGCCAGTGGCGGTCAACTTGCTGGCTCACACGAGGGATCGCTCCTTCATGAACAATGGAGTAGCCTCGCGGACATTTCTTGTCGATGAGCGCGAGCGCATCGTGTCGCCCGTGGGAAGACAAGGTTTCGCTTTCCTTCGTGAAGGAAAATGCAGCAGTCCCTCCCGTCGTCGTTTCCCGGACCAGGGTCGCTTCCTGGGCGCAAGCCGACAGTCCGATCACAAGTACGACGAGCAAAAGCAATGCTCTCCGCGAAGAGAACATCCTCGCAGAGCACTTACTTGCCAGTTGCGCAGTAGGTGTTTTCTTCAAGCGGATAATACCCCGCTCCCACTTCCGGGAAATCGGAAATTTCCCTTCCCTCGGTTTTCCAGATGTGCACGCACTGCGCCACCAGATAGGGTTCGGTCTTCGACGCGCCCTCCACAGACACGACCTTCGCTTGCTGCGTCGTGCCGACCACGATAAAGCGGTTGCCGGCTGTCAAGGCGGTGGATTCTATCTTGCCCGGATACAGGAAGGCAAACTCATAGACTCCTGTCCGTTTCCTGCCGGAGGACGAAGGCCCGTAGGCCGGATGCTCGACAATTGGAAGCTGTTCTCCCACGATCACTACGCCGCCGTTCGAAGGCTCGGCTTGGATGATGCGGCCACCCAACTGAACCTTGCGACCGGGAACGGCATTGGGGGAGGCTCGCCAAACGCTAAAGTCAAAGTCATTGTCGACATCTTTAAGGACGTTGGCTTGAAAAAGCGCAGACGACCCACACGCGCTAAAGAATAAACCCAGTACCGCTGCTAGACCGAAACGAATCATAGGTGCTGTCATTATAGCTCCTTTGCTGCGCCCATGCACGGCGCGAATTGTGGATTTTTACATGTAGCGGATCTGCCATTGTACCAAGAGCATGTTTTGGGCAAAGGGATCGCCTACGCCCTTCGTTGGATCGGGCACAAAACCAGGACCATTGCCGGAATGGTGGCGGAATTCATAGTTGATTTGAACCTTGCTCTGAATCTTCGGCGGCATGTTCTCGAAGTAATAGGTCAGGCCCACAATCGTACGCTGATAGAGATCGTTGCCGACGGTTGTGTTGGGGTCAAACTGTTCATACATCAGAATGGGTTCGAAATTTTCCAAGAGCCCGTCCGTGAAGAGATATTTGCCGTAAACATACCAGGTGCGCCGCTGCACGCCCGGCGCGCCGTCGCCGCCGCACACGCTTTGCGTAGCACAGGCCCCGTTGGCAGGCGTGCCGACCGTCGTCTGGTTGGCGCCGTCATGCCCCTGCCAGTATTCGCCCTGCAGCATTAACCCCGGAAGCAGCTTTGACGTGTAGCGAAAGTCGATCCCGTAGCGATCGAAGTTTCCTTTGCCGCGACCATTGATGTTCGAATTGGCGTTATTGGTCTCTCCGGCAATGACCGTGAAGCTGACCCAGGAAACGTCGGTGGCAAGGAATCTGGTGCGGGAATAAAAGGACTTGGGTGCATTCGCGCCTGTGGCGTTCGCTTGGTAGTTGTTGTTGTTCATCAATCCGACGGCATATTCAAGGCGATTGCCGATCCGTCCTCTGGCATCGATGAAGAAATCGCGCTCATGGATGAAATCTATCGCACCGTTCGTGCCATTTTTTGGCGCGACACCATTCCACGTATCTCTGGCTCCGCCGCTGCCCACAGAAGTCAGATATGGCGAGCTAATGATATCTCGCAGACCGCCTGACGTTTCCGTGAAGATACCGAAGGGCATACGGAAAATGCCCATCCTGATATAATTCAAATTAGGCGCCCAGGCCAGCACCGGCCTGTAGTCAATGTAGGTCTCGCGAAAAAATGTCGCGGCTGTGGCCGTCCCGGCCGCCGTCGAGCTGTTGCCCGTGGGTGTGCTGTTGGACAAATTAATGCTCTGAAACTCATACAAGGCGTGCCAGCGAGGAAGGTTTTCGCTGATTTTGCCCCAGAACAGGAACTCGGACCGGCGGATGGAGATATTGTCCTGGCTCTTGCCTTCCGCCACATGCGCGTTTTGGTGGGTGTAGAGATATTGCAAGGCGTTTAAACCAAAATTGACCTTATCCGTGAGGATAGGCAATTTTTCGACTTTCGATTTCCATTCTTCAAGGAGGTCAGACCGCTTTTCACGATCCGCCTGTTTGTACTCCTCCTCGCCCTTGATCCTGATCCAGTCGTCCATGGTAATCGTGCCCTTTTGGAGCAAGAGGTCCTCGACAGCGATACCTCCCTGGGCGGCATCCGAACTTCCTGCGGAAGGAGGCAAGGCGCGAGACGACGGCGCCCCGGCTGCTTGGGCCACCCTAACAGGCGCCGGCGGCCCTACCGCTTGGACAACCACAGTCGAGGGCAATGGACGACCCGGGTCTTTGGAGAGTTCCCCGGCAAGGGAGAAATTCGTAAACAAGCTTACAATCACCGCCGTGACGGCTCCCGCGTACCCCGTTGTAATTCTCAGTCGCATCATCCGTACTCCCTCCTGTGAGTTTTATGCGAGCGCTTCCGTGAATAATTCTGCAAAATAGCCCATGTGTTTCTGGGTCAGTTGTACTTGGGTGGTGTCACAGTGTGATGAGCGCTCTGTTACGAGCGTGTTAAAAATGCTTGTGGCGCAGGGCCGGCAAGTAAAGACGGCCGGGCCGGTCATGTACTGTGAAGCGCTCGGCAGATGGTGAGAGGAACTGCAGAAAGGCTTTATGTCAGGGTGAACGGCACCGGTCGTGCGGTTAGCGGTCGCCGGTCGTGTGGCGAATGATTTTGCCTTCGACCATGTAGACGACCAACTCGGCCACGTTGGTGGCATGATCGGCAATCCGCTCGAGATATTTTCCGATGAAGGTGAGGCGAATGGCACGGGAGATCGTCTGTGGATTTTCGATCATGAACGACAGCAGTTCCCGAAACAACTGCTCGGTCAGCCCATCTACGAAATCGTCGTCCGCGCAAACCTTGCGGGCCAAGGTCGCATCGTGATTCACGAAGGCGTCCAGGCTCTCCTTCACCATGCTCAACGTCCAGTTGGCCATACGGGGGATGTCGATATAGGGCTTGAGCTGCGGCTCCTCGTTCAACTCGATGGCACGCTCGCAAATATTTTCCGCCAGGTCGCTCATGCGTTCGAGTTCCGTCGCGATCTTCATGGCGGTCGTGATGAAGCGCAAATCCCGCGCGGCCGGCTGATATAACGCGAGCAGGCGCAAGCCGTTCTCGTCCACCTCGACATCCAAGGCGTTGACTTGGTGATCGTTTTCAATCACCTGGTTGGCCAAGGCGGCATCTCGTTCGATGAGCGCACGAAGTGCTCCCTGGATTTGGGTTTCAACCAAGGCGCCCATCCGGAGGAGTTGGTCCTTAAGGTCCTTCAGTTCGTCGTCCAAATGTCGGTGCATGTCCTCATCCTTGTGTGCTGGGGCCCGTGCGACCGGCGGCCTTACCCGAATCGGCCGGTCACATAGTCCTCGGTCAATTGATTGGCCGGATTGGTAAAAATGGTTTTCGTCGTGTCGAATTCGACCAACTGGCCTTGGTACATGAACGCCGTAAAATCTGACACCCGGGCCGCCTGTTGCATGTTGTGGGTCACGATCAAAATTGTCACACGTTGTTTCAGCTCAGCCAGGAGTTCCTCCACGCGGCTCGTTGCGGTCGGGTCCAATGCCGAACAGGGCTCATCGAACAACAGAAACTCCGGGTCCGTCGCGAGGGCGCGGGCGATGCAGAGGCGCTGCTGCTGGCCGCCCGACAGATGAAACGCCAAGTGATGGAGCCGATCCTTGACTTCGTTCCAGAGGGCGGCCCCGCGGAGCGCCTGCTCGACTTTCTCATCCAGTTGGTTGCGCTGCGTCGCACCGCGAATGCGAAGGCCATAGGCCACATTCTCGTAAATCGACTTCGGAAACGGATTCGGTTTCTGAAAGACCATGCCGATCCGCATGCGCACAGCAAGAGGATCGACGGAAGGATCGATGATGTTTATTCCCTCTGGATAGAGAACGATTTGTCCTTCATAGCGATTGCCGGGATAGAGGTCATGCATACGATTAAAACAGCGCAAGTAGGTGGTCTTGCCGCACCCGGACGGCCCAATCAACGCGGTGACGTGGTTTCCGGCAATCGGCAGCGTGATGTCTTTTAGGGCCTGTACTGTCCCGTAAAAGAAGCTCAGATGCTTCACATCCGCCTTGAGAGGGGACGACAAATTAGTCGGCATGGCTGATGATTTTACCACTGAATCCGTTTCCGATACCGAGCCCGGAGATAAATGGCAAGCCCGTTCATCCCCAGCGTCATCACCATGAGCACCAACCCGGCCCCAGCGGCGTTCACGTGAAAGGCCTCCTGGGGTCTCGAGACCCAGTTAAACATCTGGATCGGCATGACGGTGAACGGATCGAGCAACCACTCGAACGACAGAAACGGGAAGTCCGGCTGCCAGGGGGCATGAGGCAAAAATGCGATGAACGAGAGGGCGCCGATCGTCATGAGCGGGGCACTCTCGCCGATGGCCCGGGAGAGCGCCAGGATCAACCCGGTCAGGATCCCGCCGGTGGCGGAGGGCAGGACGTGGTGCTGGACCGTTTGCCACTTCGTCGCGCCGAGCGCGAAGGCGGCTTCGCGGAGGCTTTTCGGCACGGCTCGAATGGCCTCGCGTGTGGCCATGACCACAATCGGGAGGATCAACAGGGCCAAGGTCAAGCCTGCGGTCAGGATGCTCTGCCCCAATCGAAGCTGATAGACGAACAAGCCCAAGGCCATGAGCCCGTAGACGATCGAGGGCACTCCGGCCAGATTGGCCATGTTAATTTCAATGAGGTCGGTGAGCCAGTGTTTCGGCGCATACTCTTCCAGATAGACCGCCGCCGCGATGCCAAGCGGGACGGCCGTCACTGCGGTGACCGCCATCACAAGGATGGTGCCGACCCAAGCCGGAAGGATCCCGGCTTGTTCGGCAAAGCGAGACGGGTACGATGTGAAAAACGCCCAGGAGAGACGAGGACCACCCTCCATCAACAATCCGGTGAGCAGCACGAGCAGGGCGCCGACACTGACGAGCATGGCCAGGAGTCCGAGCAGCGCGAACAGACGATCAAGCTGCTTCTGTCCGGTGCCGATGCCGGACCGCTCTCGGAGGGGGTTAGAAGGCATGGTGAAACCGTTTTCGCAAGAAATGTCCGGCGATGTTAAAGATTAGCGTGATAATCAGCAGCACGAGGCCGGCCGCAAAGATGGTTTGATACCCCAGGCTGCCATGCGGCAGATCGCCTAAGCTCACCTGGACAATGTACGCCGTGAGTGTGGCCGCGGGCTCCAACGGATTGAGGGTCAGCGTGGGCTGCATCCCGGCTGCGATCGCCACCACCATCGTTTCCCCGATCGCTCGCGAAATTGCTAAGACATAGGCGGCAGCGATGCCGGACAGTGCGGAGGGCACGACAACCCGAAGCGCCGTTTGGAAACGAGAGGCTCCCATGGCATACGAGCCTTCTCGGATCAGCATGGGCACGGCCCGCATGGCATCTTCACTCACCGAGCTGACGTAGGGAATGATCATGACTCCAATCACCAACCCGGCGCTCAGCATATTGAATCCGGGCAAGTCAGGCCACATGCGTTGCAGCAGAGGGGTCACAAAGAGCAAGGCAAAGTACCCAAAGACTACGGTGGGGACCGCGCTCAAGAGTTCCAGGATGGGCTTCACGGTTTCCCGAATGGAGAGGGACGCATACTCACTCACATAGATGGCCGTGACGGTACCCAGTGGCACGGCAACCAGCAAGGCCACGACCGTGGTCACGAGCGTGCCCGAGACCAAGGGCAATATCCCATAGTGGGCCTCCGAAAAGAGCGGGGTCCACTGCGAATCGGTCAAAAACTCGCTGAGTGGAACGTGCTGAAAGAAGCCCCAGGATTCATAGGTCAAAACCCCCACGATGCCCAGGGTGATGGCCACTGAGGCCAGCGCGGCCAGAAAGAGGCTGGCCTCAATGCTGCGTTCGCAGAGGTGCCGACGCATTCGTCTAGCTTGTGCAGCCTGCAACGGCGATCCCTTTCGGCTACTGTGATTTTTCGCGTGCCAACAAGTCCTCGATCTTTAGCCCGATCATCGCCGCGCCCTGAAACACGGTCCCAAGCTTGCCATGCTGAAAGTGGCCCAAAGCAAGGCGGTACGCCTCCGGCGGCAACGGCACATATTTCACCTGGGCGACGAGGTCGGCTGCATGGGCGAGGTAAAACTCAGCAAACTGGCGGACCTCTGGTCTGTCGGACGACCGCTTGCTGACATAAATAAAGACGGGACGGGAGAGGGGCTGATAGCGACCACCTTCAACGGTCTGGCGGGACGGCAACACCGCACCATGTCCGGCATCCACGGCGACGGCCTTGAGTCTCTTGCTGTTCGGCTCGTAGTACGCGAAGGGAATATAGCCCAAGGCAGATTTGCCATTCGCAATCCCCTGCACCAGGGTATTGTCGTCCTCGCTGGCGGTGTAATCGCCACGGCTTGCTTTGGCTTTGCCCACGATGGCTTCGGTAAAGTAATCGAAGGTGCCTGAATCGGACCCAGCCCCGAAGAGCTTTAACGGAGCATCGGGCCAGGTGGAGCGGATCTGGTTCCATTTAGTGATCTTGCCTTGGGCCGAGGGTTCCCACATCTTCTTGAGTTCCGCCACGGTCACGGAGTCCACCCAGCTATTCTGCTGGCTGACTACGATCGTCATGGCGTCAAAGGCCACAGGCAATTCAAAGTATTGAACGCCGTTCTTTCTACAGGCTTCCATTTCTTCCGCCGTGATCGGCCGTGAGGCGTCCTGAACGTCCGTCTCGCCGCGGCAAAACTTTTTGAAGCCACCGCCGGTCCCTGAAATGCCTACCGTCACCCTCACGGCACCCCGGTTGGCCTTCTGAAATTCTTCCGCGACGGCCTCGGTAATTGGGAAGACCGTGCTGGATCCGTCTACCTTCACCAGCGCCGACGGCTGTGCCAGCGCCGACGTGTGCCATCCACCCATGGCACCGATGAACAAGACGACGGCCATAAAGATTTTCAGGGGGGTTCTCAGATTCACCTTTCGCTCCTTTGTCTCGAAGTGAGACTGGTAATGTCGATGGAACAAGGTGGAAAGCATAGCCCGGCACTGTTTCAAAGCCATGTCCGTAGTGTAAACGGCATGTTAAATCGTCGTCGAACCGGAGGATATCCGTCATAGACTGCCCAAAAGGAACTGACAGGAAGGACGCTTCCTCAACGTGGCCGGACGGCTTCTTGATCTGCAGCAGTCACTAAAGTCTCACCTGGATAAAACCGACAAATAGGTAGGCAGGATTAAATCTCGATGAGTCTTGAGATCATACAAATTATTGAGGACGATCCGGTTCAGGCAGGGGTTTTGGATCGGGCCCTCCGTAAGGTGTCCTATCGGACCAATGTGGCGCATGATGGCCAGACTGGCATCGAGGATGTCAAGCGCCTGCTTCCGGCGCTTGTTCTGTTGGATTTAATGCTGCCCGACATGGATGGCCGGGAGGTCTGCCGGCGCATACGTGAGGACCCGAAAACACAGGACATTCCGATCATCATGCTCACGGGGCTTGGATCGGAAGAACACTGCGTGGGCGCCTTGGATCATGGCGCCGATGACTACATCGTCAAGCCGTTCAAGCAGGCCGAACTCACGGCTCGCATCAAAGCCGTGTTGCGGCGGACGCATCCTCCCGTCCATCAGAAAAACGAATGCCTCGAAGAGGGACTGGTGTTGGAGGAAGATCAGTTCGTGGCCGTCTTCCGAGGACAGCGGGTCATCCTCTCCGGCCAGGAATGGAGGCTGCTGCGCCGCCTTACCGGGTCCGATGGACAGGTGGTGCCGCGCGAAGAATTATCCATACTGCTCTGGGGGGAGGATGGGCTCATCCACGAACATGAATTGGACCGGTGCATCCAGACCTTGAGCCAAAAGCTCACGGACAATGCGGTCTTTTCCGGCAGCATCGTCATGGAGCCAGGCGGCGGCTATCGACTCTCGGCACTGCATCCATCAACTGCTGGAGACGTTCCGCGATCTCATCCCTGACCCGTCTGAAAATCTCTCGTCGCTCTTCCGCCAATCCCTCGGCTTCAGCCGGATCATCGAAGCTCCAATGCAGAAGGAATTTGGCCCCAGGAAAGGTCGGGCAGGACTCCTTGGCCCGGTCGCAGACGGTGATCACATAGTCGAACGGCTGCCCCAGAAACTCGTCGGCCCGCTTCGATCGGTGCCGTGAAATGTCTACGCCGATCTCCTTCATCACCTCGACCGCCCCGGGATTGAGCCCGACCGGTTCTGTGCCGGCACTGGCCACGTCAAAACGGTCACCGGCCAGGTGTCGCAAGAAGCCCTCCGCCATTTGGCTCCTGCAGGAGTTGCCCGTGCAGAGAAACAACACGGATGTCTTGGCTCTCGCCTCACTCCTCACGCCTCACCCCTCCCGCTCTTGAGGGAACCAATCTCTGGTCCTGTTGCAGAAGGCGCAGACGGAGAGCATCACCGGCACCTCCACAAGGACCCCTACGACTGTCGCCAGGGCCGCTCCTGAGCCGGGACCGTAAAGGGCAATGGCCGTGGCCACGGCCAGCTCGAAGAAATTGCTGGCCCCGATCAAGGCCCCCGGCGCGGCAACCGAATGAGGGACCTTCACCCAC
>JACQCB010000098.1 GCA_016201805.1 Nitrospirota bacterium
CCGTACCAGCCGATCATGGCGGCGCCGATCCCCGAGGTGATGTGGTCGTAGCCCGGCGCGATGTCCGTCGTCAGCGGCCCCAGGGTGTAGAACGGGGCCTCGTGGCATTCCTTGAGCTGCTTTTCCATGTTGACCTGGATCAGGTGCATCGGCACGTGGCCTGGGCCCTCGATCATCACTTGCACGTCGTGCCGCCAGGCGATCTTGGTCAACTCGCCGAGCGTCTCCAACTCGGCGAACTGAGCTTCGTCGTTCGCGTCGGCGATGGAGCCCGGCCGCAGTCCGTCTCCCAGGCTGAAGGAGACGTCGTAGGCCTTCATGATCTCGCAAATGTCTTCGAAGTGGGTGTAGGCGAAATTCTCGGTGTGGTGCGCCAGACACCATTTCGCATGGATCGCGCCGCCGCGCGAGACGATGCCGGTCATCCGTTTGGCCGTCAGCGGCACATAGGGGAGGCGGACGCCGGCGTGGATGGTGAAGTAGTCCACGCCTTGTTCCGCCTGCTCGATCAACGTGTCCCGGTAGATCTCCCAGGTCAGGTCCTCGGCCTTGCCGCCGACTTTTTCCAACGCTTGATAAATCGGGACCGTGCCGATCGGGACCGGCGAGTTCCGCAGGATCCACTCGCGGGTCTCGTGGATGTTCTTGCCGGTGGAGAGGTCCATGACCGTGTCCGCCCCCCAGCGGATCGCCCAGACCATCTTCTGCACTTCCTCCTCGATCGAGGAGGCGACGGCGGAGTTGCCGATGTTGGCGTTGATTTTGACCAGGAAGTTGCGGCCGATGATCATCGGCTCGCTCTCCGGGTGGTTGACGTTGGCCGGGATGATGGCGCGGCCGCGCGCCACTTCGTCCCGCACGAACTCCGGCGTGATCCGGGAGGGAATGCCGGCGCCCCAGGCTTGGCCTTGGTGCTGCCGGACGCCGCCGTGTCTTGCGCCGTTCCCGTTGCCGGACGAGTGCGCCTGTGTTTCGCGGGTCTGGTTCTCCCGGATGGCGATGTATTCCATCTCGGGCGTGACGATGCCTTTGCGTGCGTAGTGCATCTGGCTGACGTTCATGCCGAGCTTGGCCCGTAAGGGTTTGCGGATATGTTGAAACCGCAAGTCGGCCAGTTTGGGGTCGGTGGCCCGCATCCGTCCGTATTCCGATGAAACGTGGGGCAATGCCTCCACGTCATGCCGTTCCTGGATCCAGGTCTGACGCAAGGGGGCAAGCCCGGTCTGGAGGTCAAGCGTGACGGTCGGGTCGGTATAGGGGCCGGACGTGTCGTAGACGGTTACCGGGGGATTGGAAATGGGGGGGCCGCCATTGGCCGCTCTCGTCGGTGTCAGGCTGATTTCCCGCATGGGCACCCGCACGCCCGGCAGGGTTCCTTCCACATAAACTTTTTTCGAGGCCGGCAGGGGTTGGGTGGTGAGAGAGGGCTCCCCTGTGCCATGACCGGAATGATTGCCGCCGGAACCATTTGACGTGGCTTGCGGGTTGCTCATATAGGCCGTCCTTTCTGAACCAAATAAAAAAGCCGCACCGGGGACGGGGTGCGGCTGGAGTCGTCGTGCAAGAACGCCTGTCACCGCTTCCCTACGCTGGTATTATCCAGGTCAGGTTGTGAGGGTCGTCCGTCCGGACTCTCAGCCTGGGGAGCCTGACGGGGGATCGCTTCGTCACGAGGCGAGTGAGGTGAGGGCAGATGCAAGGCCGCAGGCTTGAAAAGAGCCGAGGCGTATTTGAAATACGGTGAGGCTGTTTTCAAGCCGAGAACGACGCAGGTGACCTCAGATCGTTCGCCGGAGTAGAATGCCGATCCTTCGCCAGGCTCCGGGGCTCCCCTAGCTATGGTTAGTGATCGTACACCCCGGTTTTTCCGGTTGTCAACCGGCCTTTTGGCCTACTCCGTTGTTGTCCCAAGACCGGGAGGCCGTTGATTGTCCGCGCCAAGCTAGGTAAAATGACACGCTCACGATCAAGAGGGATGCCGTCTGCGGAGAGAGGCTCCCCAAATCGGTGTGGGCGATGTTGTTTATACAAGAGGGAACACTGTGACATCCCTTGCTTCGATACAGTTGCCGTTGTCGGACTATCAAGCGTTGTCCTCCCGGGAACTCTTCGAGCGCACGGCTGCGGCCAAACGGGCGTTGGGTGATCGCGTGATGGTCTTGGGCCACAATTATCAACGGGACGAAGTGATCGCGCATGCGGACTTTCGGGGGGATTCCTTGATGCTGGCCAAGTTGGCGGCGGAGCGGTCCGAGCGCCCCTTTATCGTCTTCTGCGGCGTCCATTTCATGGCCGAGACGGCCGACATCCTGAGCCGGTCGAAACAGACCGTGATCCTGCCGGACCTGGCTGCCGGTTGTTCCATGGCCGATATGGCGGCCATCGAACAGGTGGATCAGTGCTGGGAGTCACTGGGACGAGTCTTGTCCGTTGAGGAGACGGTCACGCCGGCGGTCTACGTCAATTCGGCGGCGGTGCTCAAGGCCTTCTGCGGGGAGCATGGCGGCATCACCTGTACATCGTCCAATGCCTGGGCGGTGATGAAATGGGCCTGGGCGCGCCGCGAGAAAATCCTGTTTTTCCCCGACGAGCACCTCGGCCGCAATACGGCCAACAAGATGGGCCTGCCGCGCGAGCAGATGATCGTCTGGGACCCGTTCATGCCCAACGGCGGCAACAGCGCGGAGGCGATCCGGAAGGCCAGGCTGATTCTCTGGAAGGGGCACTGCAGCGTGCATCAGATGTTCCAACCGTCACACGTGGAGTATTTCCGCAAGCGGCATCCCGACATCACGGTCATCGTCCACCCGGAATGCCACGAGGAAGTCGTGAACCGGGCCGATCTCGTCGGCTCGACGGAATTCATCATCAAGACGGTGAGCGCGGCGCCGGCCGGTACCGCCTGGGCCGTCGGGACGGAGCTGAACCTGGTCAACCGGCTGAAGCGCGACCATCCGGACAAGCGAGTGTTTTTCCTCTCCTCCACCGTCTGCCAATGCGCCACCATGTTCCGCATTGATGCCCCCCACCTCTGCTGGGCGATGGAAAACCTGGCTGAAGGGCACGTCGTCAATCACATCGTCGTGCCGGATGACGAGAAGGCCTGGGCCAAAATCGCACTCGATAGAATGATGGCGATTAGCTGACCTCAATTTTGAATTGTGAATGCTGAATGTTGGATTTCAGATTCAACCAGCCCTTAAAATTCACAATTCATCATTCAACATTCATAATTCAAGGCGATGGACTACAA
>JACQCB010000017.1 GCA_016201805.1 Nitrospirota bacterium
AAGTCGTGGCCTACCTCTGTCTGGGCTATGTCTCCGAGTTTTCCCCTCATCCGGATTTGGAACGGGCAGGGTGGCGGGCCAGACTACCCCTTGAGCAGCTCGTGTATCGGGAACGGTGGGGAGAGCAGGGAAAGGCAGAAGGATGAACGCTGAACGGCAGATGGCATTGAATCATTGCACCATTGAATCATTGTCTCATTGAATCAATGAACCAATCGGCAATGACTCAATCGTCAATTCTTCGAGTTCATCGCTCATCGTTCTACGTTCATCGTTTCCCGACGTAGGGAGGGTTGATGCGCATCACCAAAGTCTACACACGCACGGGCGACGCAGGGAAGACGAGATTGGCCGGCGGGCAGCAAGTCTGGAAAGACAGCCTGCGTGTGGAAGCCTATGGAACGGTGGACGAAGTGAATGCATTGATGGGGCTCGTGAGGGTCTTCAATGCGGACCTAGTGAAATTGGAGGCCCGCGACCGGTTGGAGAAAAGCTGCCGCTGGATTCAGAACAAGTTGTTTGACGCTGGCGGGATACTGGCGACGGCGCCGGGGCAGACATTCAAGAATATGCCCAAGGTGAGCGGCAAGGACGTGACCCGCCTGGAGCGAATGATCGACAAATGTCAAAAAGATCTGACGCCTTTGAAGGAATTCATCCTGCCGGGCGGGGGAAAAGTCTCCGGGCTGCTCCATCAGGCGCGCACCGTCTGTCGTCGGGCCGAGCGGATCTGCGTCAGGCTGGCGCGTGAAGAGCCGGTGGACCCGGCCATTGTGAAATTTCTCAATCGGCTGAGCGACGCGCTCTTTGTGCTGGCCCGTTGGGCTGCGAAGATGAGCGGCGAGCCGGAATTTCTCTGGGAAAGGACTGTAAAACGTGATGGGTGACGCTGCCGGCTCTATCGCCGGCGTGGCGTCAAAGTGGCGCCCTTCAAGGCCCAAAACATGTCGAATAATTCTTTCGTCACGCCAGACGGGAAGGAGATCGGCCGGGCCCAGGCGGTCCAGGCGGCGGCCTGTCGGCTGGCCTTGCGGACGGACTTCAATCCGGTGTTGATCAAGCCGGAGGGCGACCGCCGCGCGCAGTTGGTGGTCAACGGGGAGGTCTACGGCCAGTTGACTGCCAAAGATTTTGGCCGAGTCAGGCGGGAATGTTTCCCGTCGGTACAGGAGGCCTTCGCTAGGTTGTCGCAGGAATTTGACTTGGTGATCCTAGAGGGTGCGGGCAGCCCGGCCGAGATCAATTTGCGTGAACAAGACATCGTCAATATGAGGATGGCCCAGGAGGCCAAGGCGCCGGTGCTGTTGGTCGCCGACATCGATCGGGGCGGAGCCTTTGCTTCCCTCGTCGGGACCGTGACCTTGCTGACTCCGGAAGAGCGCCGCCATGTGCAAGGCTTCCTGATCAATAAATTCCGCGGAGAGGAGGAGTTATTGACCCCGGGGATCAGAGCGGTGGAAGCGATGATGGGGATAAGTTGTCTGGGCGTGGTTCATCATTGGGGAGACTTGCAAGTTCCACAGGAAGATTCCGTGGGCTGGGATGGCTGGGTGAGCCGCAGGCAAGACCGAGCCGATGCGTTGATGATCGGAGTGGCTGATGTGCCCTGCATTTCCAACTTTACCGATTTCGAGTCCTTGCGCCGTGAGCCAGATGTGCAGTTGGTCCGGTTGTCCGAGGGTACCGATCAGCCGCTCGATGCGCTGATCTTTCCCGGCACGAAGAATACGGTCGAGGCCCTGCGGTTTATCAAGGCCAGGGGGCTTGACCAGGTCGCCAGACGCGTCTTAGCTGGCGGGGGGACGGTGATCGGGTTGTGCGGAGGATTTCAGGTGTTGGGCAAGAAGATTCTGGACCCGGAAGCGGTCGAATCGAAGACGTCCGAGATGGAAGGATTGGGCTTGCTCGATGTGGCCACCAGCTTTGCGGCGAACAAGATCACGGTCGGGGTGTCCGGCGTGCATCTGGAGACCGGTAGTCCGGTCGAAGGCTACGAAGTCCATATGGGCAGGACCAACCTGGGGGCCGGCGCAGTCCCTTTGCTGGAAGTCCAGACGACCGGCGAGTCGGATAAGCGGAAGGACGGGGCGGCTTCCGGCGATGGGCGGGTGCTCGGCACTTATGTGCATGGGCTCTTTGATGCGCCCTCGTTTCGCCGCCTGTTCTTAAACCGGCTGCGGGCCGCTCGAGGCTGGTCTTCGCTGGAACCGATGCCCGAGTCGTCGCTCGACCAGGAGTTGGACCGGCTGGCCGATTTCGTTGCGCGACACATCGACCTTGCCGCGGTCGATGCCATTGTCGAGCGAGGCGTAAAAGCCGTGACGCGTGACGGGTGACGAGTGATGGGTAAGAAGTGGCAGAAGGTAAAGCACCTCTTCACGCGTCACGCGTCACGCGTCACGCATCACGGTTCAAAGGGGCGGCTGATCCTTGTGATCGGGGGAGCTTCGTCAGGCAAGAGCGCTGCCGCGTTGGACTTGGCCGAACGGGGCTTGCCTCAAGGGAGCAAACGGGCCTTCGTGGCGACGGGCCAAGCCCTTGACGAAGAAATGACCGTCCGCATTGCGCGCCATCAAGCGTCGCGAGGCTCGGAGTGGAAGACGGAAGAAGTGCCGATCGATTTGGCCGGGTGGTTCGACCGGCAGGGCCTGGCGTATCGCACGATTGTGGTGGACTGTCTGACGCTCTGGTTGAGCAATCTGCGCGAGCGGGGGGTGTCTGAGCCCCTGGTTTCCGAGCGGGTCTCTATGTTGCTCCGCGCGATCCAGGGCACTGCCGCCAGGGTTGTGATCGTGACCAACGAGCTTGGTCTTGGCCTGGTGCCGCTGGAAGCGTCCACCAGGCAATTCAGGGACCTGGCCGGACAAGTGAACCAACAAATCGCGGCTGAGGCCGATGAGGTCTATTTCATCCTGAGCGGGTTGCCTGTTCAGGTGAAATGATCCGGAGGGCATTGTCGATGACGGGGGACACGTGCTGACGTTGGACGAGACGATCGAAAAGATTCGACCTGCCGATCGTGCCCGGATGAAGGTGGCGCAGGCACGGCTGGACCGGCTCACCAAGCCCGTCGGGAGCTTGGGGCGGTTGGAAGAATTGGCTGCACGTTATGTGGCGATCACGGGGGAGGAACGGCCTAAAGTTCCCAAGGCGGCGATCTTTACCTTCGCCGCCGATCATGGCGTGACGACCGAAGGGGTCAGCGCCTATCCCAGCGCTGTCACCGCGCAGATGGTATTGAACTTTCTGCGGGGCGGCGCGGCGGTCAATGTGCTGGCCTCCCACGTCGGGGCCGAGGTGCTGGTGGTGGACATCGGTGTGGCGCATGAGTTCGGGGCTCTGGCCGGGCTGATCTCGAAAAAAATCGCGCTTGGCACAAAAAACTTTCTGGTCGAACCGGCGATGAGCCGAGCGGAGGCGACGCGGGCGCTGACGGTAGGCGTTGAATTGGCCGCCGAGGCGGTGCAACGAGGGATCGGTCTGGTCGGGACAGGCGACATGGGGATCGGCAATACGACGTCCAGTGCAGCGATCACCGCGGTGATGACGGGACAGCCGGTGGCGCTCGTGACCGGCCGTGGGACGGGGATCGATGACAGGGGCCATGTGCGAAAGGTGGCGGTGATCGAAGGAGCCTTGACGCTTCACCGTCCCGATCCCCACGATCCTCTTGATGTGCTGGCGAAAGTCGGGGGCTTGGAAATCGCCAGTCTTGCCGGGTTGATCCTGGGGGCGGCGGCCCATCGGATGCCCGTGGTCCTGGACGGATTCATCGCCGGCGCCGCCGCATTGATCGCGGCGGGGCTGCAGCCGTCTTGCTGCGATTACATGGTGGCGTCGCACCGGTCGGTCGAAATCGGCCATCAAGCCGTCCTCGACCGGCTCGGGCTTAAGCCCCTACTCGACTTGGATCTCCGCTTGGGAGAGGGGACCGGTGCTTGTTTGGGCATCAGCCTGGTGCAAGCCAGTATCAAGATTCTGACGCAGATGGCGACATTCGATGAGGCGGGAGTGTCTGAACGGGGTTGACAGTGAATAGTGTTAAGTTTTCAGTTCTGGAAAACGTGCCACTCATCACTCAAAACTTAAAATTGTTGCTTTAGTGATGCGTTCCTTTCTCATAGCCTGGCATTTCTTAACCGCTGTTCCCTTCAGCGGTTCTTGTCACGATCCTGAGCCTCGTGAACTGGCCGCCTCGATGGGCTGGTATCCGCTTGTCGGGTTGATCCTGGGCTTGGCGCTAGGCGCAAGCGATCTCCTGCTCTCACGGTTCCTCTCCGACGGGGTCGTGGCTTGGCTTCTCATCCTGGCGCTGGTCGTCTTGACCAGGGGGCTGCATCAGGATGGACTGGCCGATACGTTGGATGGACTGGCTGGAGGACGTACGCTAGCCGACCGATTGGTGATCATGCGAGACGGTCGTATCGGGGCGATCGGAGCCACGGGGTTGGTGCTGGCCTTGGGGCTCCGCTATGCGGGCATCATGGATTTGCCCGATGACGGACGGCTGGTCATGTTGATCGCCATGCCGGCGGTCGGACGATGGGCGATGGTCGTCGGGGCTGTGGCTGTTCCTTATGCGAGGAGCGAAGGGGGCCTTGCCCAGCCGTTTCTTGTGCATCTCTCGTTGCAGCACGTGTTGGGAGCGACCCTGTTGCTGGCCGTGGTGCTGGTCTGGTCCCTGGGTCCTCTCGGCGCTCTGATGAGCCTCGTGGGGGCGGTTTTTGTGGCCCGTGCTTGCACGGCCTTCTCGCGACGCATGTTCGGCGGAGTTACCGGCGATACGTTGGGCGCCATCAACGAAATCGTCGAGGTCATTTTTCTGCTCACCGGCCCGGTCCTCGTTGGGTTGCGATGACGTCGGCTGAAATCCTGCTGGCCTGTCTGCTGGATGCGGCCTTGGGAGATCCGCGCTGGTTTCCTCACCCGGTGCGGCTGATGGGCTGGGCGATTGCCTGGTGCGACGAGAGAGTCAGGCCGGTGTTGCGCAGCCCGGCCGGCGAGTGGGTGGCAGGGATCGTGCTGGCAGTCGGATTGCCGATTCTGGTTTATGCCGTCGGGTGGCTGGCGATTGAGATGGCAGGCAGGGTCCATTGGGCCTTTGGGAGGGGAGCCGAAGTGGTGCTGGCTTGTACCACGTTGGCGGCGAGGGATTTGGCCGATCACGCCCTCTCCGTGGTCCGTGCGCTCGATGCGGGTCGGTTGCAGGGGGCGAGGGAAGCAGTCTCGCGGATCGTCGGTCGGGACACGGCCGAGCTGTCCGAATCGGATGTCGCCAGGGCGACCGTCGAGACCATTGCTGAAAGCACGTCCGATGGTGTCATCGCGCCGCTCTTCTATATGGTCATTGGAGGGGCTCCCTTGGCTCTGGCCTACAAAGCCGTCAATACCTTGGATTCCATGATCGGACACCGAGATGTGAAACACCGGTACTTTGGCTGGGCTTCGGCAAAGTGCGACGATGGGGCCAACTGGATTCCTGCCCGTGTGACGGCTGTCTTGCTCGTCCTGTCAGGAGGGCTCACCTTCCGGAGTGCCGATACGGTCTGGCGTGCCTGGCGGATTCTTGTTCGCGATGGGAAGCAACATCCGAGTCCAAACAGCGGGAGGCCGGAAGCCGCCATGGCCGGGGTGCTCGGTGTGCAGCTCGGCGGAACGAATGTCTATGACGGGGTGCCCTCGGCTCGTCCGCTTCTTGGCGATCCGGGCGCTCCGTTGGGCGCGCAGCATATCCGATCGGCCCTGAGGCTTATGACCCTGTCCGTGCTGTTGGCCGCGGGGCTGGCGGCGGTCGTTCGTCTCCTGTGAAGACGCCCCACAAACATGGCGGCGACATCTACGCGGCGACTCGCGAGAGCGGCCGTCGGCTGGATCAGCTCGTGGACTTCAGCGCCAGCATCAATCCGCTCGGCCCCTCGCCGAAGGCCATGCGGGCGATCAAAGTGGGCCTGTCGCACGTTCTCCATTACCCCGACCCGGACTGCGTGGCTCTTCGACAGGTCCTTGCAAAGCGGTGGCATCTTTCGCCGGACCGGTTTGCCATCGGCAATGGATCCAGCGAGTTGATCTATCTCTTGCCTCACGCGCTTTTTCTTCGCCATGCGGTGGTGGTCGGTCCGACCTTTTCGGAATATGAACGGGCGGTCGTCGCCGCGGGAGGGCGGGTGACGCATGTCCACGCGACGCGACGCGCGCAGTATCAACCCTCCGTCGAGCACATCCTTGGAGCGGTTCAACGCGGACGGAGAAGGATCGACGCGCTGTTTCTCTGCAACCCCAACAGTCCGACCGGTCAGGTCCTTGAGGCCGCCTCGGTCCTGCGTATCGCCAGGCGCGCTTCCGCCCAAGGCATCTGGGTGATCGTGGACGAGACTTTTGTGGAATATTGTGAAGAGGCGACGGTGTTGTCGCAAGTGGCGCGGCTTCCCCGGTTGCTGGTGTTGCGCAGCCTGACCAAGTTTTATGCCCTGCCAGGGCTCCGCATCGGCTACCTGGCCGGTGCGCAAGACGTCATTGCCACCCTGCGCGCAAAACAGCCTCCCTGGTCGGTCAATGCGCTGGCCCAGGAGGCCGCATGTGTCGCCTTGCATGACCAGTGGCATGTCCGGCAGAGTCTTGCCTTCATGAGGCAGGAACGGCAGCGCCTGGTCCTTGCGCTTCAGGCGTTGCCGGGGCTCACGGTGTTTCCCTCTGCGGCTAACTTTTTGTTGATCGAACTGCCACGTTCCTCACGCGCCGGACACTGTGTCTTGGCGCTACGTCGCCAAGGCCTGCTCATCCGTGACTGCTCGTCGGTTGCGGGTTTGAACGAGCGAACGATACGGGTGGCAGTACGGACCCCTGCTCAGAACCGACGTGTCGTGGGCACCCTTCAGCGATGGCTTGCGAGGTAATCTGTGTCTCGTCCTCCGGCATCGTTTGCGACCACGTTCAGACTGATCGGGCAGACGCTTCTCATCGATCTGGGAAAACCGCGACGGGTCTTGTCCTCTGCCCCGCGAGGCGGAGGTTTCACCAAGGCTCGCTACGTGGTGAACCACCAGGTGGA
>JACQCB010000091.1 GCA_016201805.1 Nitrospirota bacterium
ATCGTGTCAGCGAGGCCAAGCGCCTGGTGGTGTCCGAGACGGAAGCCCTCCGCTTTGCCTGTAACGCAGTCTGCATCGGCCGGCACGTGGCCTTGCCGACAGGCTGTCCCCAGACGGTGCAGCTCATACAGGAGCATGGCTACGAAACCCATGCGGTGGCGCTGGATGAGTTTATGAAGGCCGGCGGGTCCGCCAAGTGTCTTACGCTCGCGTTAGACTGAATCTTAACCCCGTGACGAGTGATGCGTGACGGGTGATGAGTTCTGGCAGCGCCTTCCTTGTGACGCGTCACCTGTCACGGCTTTTTCCTGAAGAGCCAGGAGAAGTAGAACCCGGCGATGGCGATTGTCACCAGTTCGACGGTGATCAGGAGACGACTGATGATTCCTGCGCTCCCTTGCCCGGTCGAAGCGGCATCGGGCGGATTGAGAATGAAGTGGAATCCTAAAAATTCAGGAGGCTGCCCCGGCGCGGTCTCCCAAGGCGGGAAAAGGCCGGCCAGGATGAGGAGGGCGATCATCAGGTAGAGCACCGGCAGATTCATCTCCTCCGCTTCAGGGCTCCCGCCGGGAGGTGTGGACGGCATCGAAGATGGGCCGGCCACTGGGTTGCCGCAGTGCGTGCAGAACCGGTTGGACGGAAGCAGGTCATGACCGCAGGCCTCGCAGAGTTTCATCGGTTCTCTTGTCATCGATGTTCACCGCGCTCGCACCGGTTTTCCACCCGCTTCCTAGCCTACCTCGACGCGAGTTGGATTGCTAGGGGCTCCAGGTTTGCACGGCTCTTTGCGGTCTCTGATTCGTCTCCTGAAGACGTCAGAAGGTCCTTTTCACGAGACGGCGGATTCATTGACACTGCGTTGAAAGCGTTCCATAATCCGGCGCCGGCTGCGAGGAAGTACGCAGCGGTGTTGAGGAGTACAGGTCATGGCTCACGTCCGGTCACACCGGGGCAATGAGAAGACGTCGCAGGTGGCGGTCATCGGGGCTGGAGCTTGGGGCACCGCCCTGGCCCGTCTTTTGGCCGGCGCAGGAGTGCCGGTCCGGCTCTGGGCCTATGAACCGGAGGTGGTGGAAGCGATCCGTGACAAGCGGGAAAACACGAAGTACCTGCCCGGCGTCAGTCTGCCGCAGGCATTGACGGCGACCGGGTCCCTGGAGGAGGCGATGCAGGCGAGCGATGTGCTCCTCTTCGCCGTGCCGTCCCACGTTGCCCGTTCGGTGCTGCTCCAAGTCGGCCCGTTGCTCACGAACCCGATGCCGTTGATCAGCGCGACGAAGGGGATCGAAGAAGACACGCTCAAGCTGATGTCCGAGGTGATGCAGGAGACGCTTCCGCCGTCGATGCGCCGAATGATCGCCGTCCTGTCCGGCCCAAGTTTCGCGGCGGAAGTGTGCCGTGAGCAACCCACGGCCGTGGCCTTGGCGGCTGAGGATGTCGAGTTGGTCCGCCGGATGCAGACGTTGCTGATGACCCCGCTCTTTCGGGTGTACGGAGGAAGCGATGTGATCGGTGTCCAATTGGGCGGGGCGCTCAAGAACGTTATGGCGCTTGCCGCCGGTGTCGTGGATGGATTGGGGCTGGGGCACAATGCCCGGGCGGCCTTGATTACGAGGGGGTTGGCCGAAATGGTCAGGTTGGGGATTGCCATGGGCGCCGATCCCAGGACGTTCTACGGACTCTCCGGCGTGGGGGATCTGGTGTTGACTTGCACGGGGCCTCTCAGCCGCAACTATACGGTGGGCGCCAAGCTTGGGCGGGGAGAGAGGCTGGAGTCGATCTTGGGCGATCTGCAGGGGGTGGCCGAAGGAGTGCGGACGGCCAGGGCGGCCCAGGGTTTGGCCGTCCGCCACGGTGTCGAGATGCCCATCGTTCGGGAAATCTGCGCGGTGCTCTTCGAGGGGAAAGCTCCTCGGCAGGCTGTCACGGACTTGATGGAGCGGACGGCAAAGGACGAAACGGGAGTCTAGGAGAACAGCCGGTCGTGAACCAAGACTTTCTGACACGATTGTTGAAAGACCTGCGGGCGGGGAAGCTTGACGTCGCGGAAGCGGTGGAACGGCTGCGGACGCTTCCTTCCGAGGACCTCGGATTCGCCTCCGTGGATCATCACCGGTCGATCCGCCAGGGGTTTCCCGAAGTGATCTTCTGCGAGGGCAAGACAAAGGCGCAGACCCTGGCCATTGCGCGGCGCCTCTTGCAGAACGGGGGGACCCTGCTGGCGACCCGCGTTGAGCCGGAGGTGGCCCGAGGGCTGATCCGTCTGGATCGGCGCGCCATATACCATGAGCTTGCCCGCTGCGTGGTCATCCAGCGACGCAAGCCGACACTCAAGGGCGATGTGCTCGTGGTGACGGCCGGCACCGCGGACATTCCGGTGGCCGAGGAGGCGCGGGTGACGGCCGAGGTGATGGGGAGTCGCGTGGATGTGCTCTACGACGTTGGGGTGGCGGGGATTCACCGTGTGCTCAGACGGCATGGCCGATTGCTGGAGGCGCGTGTGTTGGTCGTGGTGGCCGGGATGGACGGCGTGCTTCCCAGCGTGGTCGGCGGGCTTGTGGACCGTCCGGTCATTGCGGTGCCCACCAGCCGTGGTTATGGCGCCAGCTTCGGAGGCTTGGCGGCCCTGTTGACGATGCTCAATTCCTGCGCGGCCGGCGTGGGGGTGATGAATATCGATAACGGGTTCGGCGCCGGGTGTCTGGCGCATCGCATCAACATGCTCGG
>JACQCB010000092.1 GCA_016201805.1 Nitrospirota bacterium
CCATCGGGCACGGGCTCGGCCAGGGATTCGACTTCCTCTTTGGACACGAACTGATAGCCTGACGCAAACAATTCCGGAAGCACCATCAGGTCGCATTGCGCCGTGGCCAGCCGGGTCGTCACGAGTTCCAGGTTCCGTGCGACCTCGCCGAACGCAGGGGCAAATTGAAAATATCCAACGCGCATGTCTGATGTCCAAACGAAAACGGGCAGGGTCGCCCCTGCCCGCTCGTCGTCTTTATATAGGCAGCCGGTTACTTCACTTCGGATAAGTGCGTGACCGCTGCTTCAGCCGCCTTCGTCGCAACGTCCGCGTGGCCGGCCTTACCGTGCTCGACCGCTTCCTTCAACTGCTTGATCCCCTCGGCCAGGTGCGGGTTAGCCTTTTCCTTCTGAGCCGCTTCTGCATGCTTCAGCGCTCCTTCCGCATGCTTCACCAGAGCATCGGCATGGCCCTGCTTCCCGTGCGACACGGCTTCCTTGGCATGTTCGACCGCTTCGGCCGCATGACCTTTGTCGGCCAGCGCCACGGAGGACAGGAACGGAACGCTCACCAGCGCCATCATGAGACCAAGCACGACTGTTCCCAAGAAGACTGTTTTCCCCATTCTTATTCCTCCTTCTCCTCATGCGTTGATTCTTGCTTCGATGTTCCAACGGAACACCGCCAGCCACTGCGACGACGATAGCATGTGGTTTTTTCTACTGTCAAGACGGCTTGGCTTCTTCTTGGCCGATGATCTTGTGCAACAGCTTCACATCCGCCTCCACCGGCGCAGCGAAATCACGGCTCCACTCCCACCATGAACCGGGGTAATTCCTGACCTTCGGATAGCCGGCCACTCGCAGCACGAAGTACAGCCAGGCGGAACGAACCCCCCCAGTGCAGTAGCAGATCACCTCATGGCTTTCGTGCAGCCCCTTCTCCTCCAAGCCGGCCTTGATCGCATCGAGGTCCTTGAGTGTCGCATCCGGATTCAGGAACCCGGTCCACGGCACGGAGATCGCCGTCGGAATATGCCCGGGCCTGGGAATGCCTTGCATCTCCTTACCCGCGTACTCCTCCAGACTGCGCGCATCGACAATGGCTGTTTCTGGATGGGGCCGTTTCACCAGTTTCTTGAGTTCCTCCTTCATCACGATCACGTCCGGGTTCGGCACAACCTTAAACCGGCCCGGCTTGGGACTGACCGCTCCATGCTCGAACCGCCTCTGCTCCGCGACCCACTTGACCCAGCCCCCGTCCAAAATTTTGAGCTTCTGGTGGCCGAGGTACTGGAGCATCCAGAACATCCGCCCTTCATCCCCCCAGTTGTCGAACGGATTGGAGTAAATGACGACGTCGCTCTCGTTGCTGATCCCCAGCATGCGAAGCTTCTGTTCCAGGTTGGCCACATTGGGATCGAGCAGTCCCTTGGCTGTGGCACCAGGATCGCTGAACTCGTGCCAGGTGGCATGCACCGCCCCGGGAATGTGGCCGCCGAAGGCATAGGCCGCCTTGCCGCGGACGTCAATCACCACGAGGTCGGCACGACCCAGGTTCTGCTCCAGCGTCTTGGTATCGATGAGAAACGGATGAATCATGATGCTCCCCTCTTCTCGGCCCGCCCGTAACTTTCACTCCCTTAGCCCTTGTGTTCCGCCGCACAAGCTTCATGTGGCTCATATGCTCCCCGACTCAACGCAACGGTCAGGTCGCCGGAGAGCGGCACCTCTCGCTCGTAAATCGTGAAGGCATAGGGGTCCTTCGCCGTCAGCCCATACTGTTTCTGCAACATCTCGTGCTGGCCGTCCGTGAGGATATGATAGCGCACGGTCGCCTTCAAGGTCAGCCCGGCCGTTTGAGCCGACTCGGTCGGCATGTGCGCAACGAACGTGTATTCCCGGCTGGCCAGGGGCAGCAGGCGATTGTCGTAGACTTCCAGGATGACCGGCTGCCATAGAATCCAGCGGCCCATGGTCTCCAATTGCCGGGACAGCACCTTCCCCCGGCCATCCTGGACGGAAAACTCCACGGTGAAGTGCCGGTCTGGATCGCCGGTCGGAATCTTATGCCCGGCCCCGGCGTTGATCACGGTCAGCGTGAACCGGACCTGTTCTCCCGGCTTGGGAACTGCCGGATCGGCTCGGACCTGAACCGCCATCGCGCGCTTGATCATCTCCGGATCGTGGCCGCCCCGCCAGAGATGTTGCCGCCCTGGGCGGATCGGCCCCCCAACAGCCACCGGCCGCTCGATTTCTGGCATGTGGCAACTCTGGCAGATGAAGCCTTTCTCCTTCATGAAGAACTTGCCCTCGTATTCGGCATAGGTCCCGCAGGGCCCTACATTGTAGAACTGGGCCGGCCCCGACACAACATTGTGGCACCGATAACAAACCTGGGCCGTACGAAAACTGGGATCGAACTTGGTCGGGTGGGGGGCCACCGAATCGTCGAAGGGGCCCAATATCACGCCATCCCTGACGTGACAGGCGGCGCAGGTGATGGCTTCCTTCTGATAGCTCGGATCGTAATGAGGATTGGTCTCCTGCACCGCCTTTTCCACGCGACCACGGGGGATTTCCTTGATCAGCGTCGGCTGCTGATTTTCCAACGGCGTATGGCAGTTCAAACAGACCCAGATGTTGTGGTCTTTTTTCCAATAGGCTTGAAAGAAGGGGTCCTCATAGGCCTGGGCATGGACGCTCGTCTTCCACTCCTCGTAAATCTCCTTGTGGCAAGTCCCGCAGGACTCGGCCTTCAAACTGTCGATCCCATCCGGAACCTCCTGGTAGGGAATGGCCCTGGCATAATCGGACCGGAGTCCGAAGATCACCACCGGCTTCACCTCCGTGTAATAGAGGTAGATAAGGCCGGCGGTGACAGCCAAGCCGAAAAGTATTTTCAAGGACCGTCGCATTAATCTCTCGTGAAGCGTCGTTCGTGAAGCGTGAAGTGCGAGGCATGACTCACCGTCTTCGGCCCCTCACCCCTTACGCTTCACGTTTCACGCCTCTTATGCCTCCACCATCGCCAGCACGTGCCGTTCGACAGACGCCGCGAGGGCCGGCAAATGGTAGCCTCCTTCCAGGCAAGAGAGGACCCTGCCCTGACAGTGCCGCCGGGCAATATCCAGCACCGTACGGCTCAAGGTCTCATAGCCATCTTCGGTCAGCCCCATCCCGGCTAGGGGATCGTCTCGATGCGCATCGAACCCGGCTGAGATCAACACAAGGTCTGGCTTGAACTGATCGGCAGCCGGCACGAGGACCCGTTCAAACACTTCCCGATAGTCCTCGTCACCCTGACCGGCCGACATCGGCACGTTGATCGTCGAACCTTCTCCCGCCCCCTCCCCACGTTCAGTCGCCCGTCCCGTGCCGGGATAGTGAGGGTACTGATGGGTGCTGAAAAACAACACGGAGGGGTCGTCGTAAAACGCGTGCTGCGTCCCATTGCCGTGGTGGACATCCCAATCCACGATCAACACGCGATCCAGTCCATGCCGACGCTGCCCATACCGCGCGGCGATCGCCACATTGTTGAAGAAGCAGAATCCCATCGCCCGGTCCCGCTCGGCATGGTGCCCGGGCGGACGTACCGCGCAGAACGCGTTCTGCACCAGGCCGGCCATGATCGCGTCAAGCGCAACCAGGGCTCCGCCGGCTGCCAGATAAGCGGCCGGCAGGGAGCCGGGCGACAGAGCAGTATCCGGGTCCAGCGCCACATGGCCGCTGACCGGCGCCCTGGCTTTAATATCCGCCAGGTAAGAAGGCGTGTGCACAAGGGTTATCCATTCATCGGAGGCGTTCAGGGGCTCGATGCTCGTCAGGCGAGCGAGCACACCGTCGGCCTCC
>JACQCB010000117.1 GCA_016201805.1 Nitrospirota bacterium
CCCCTCGAGCGTGAGATCGCGCGGATCGCCGCCGCACTCATGGATGTAATCGCGCGTCTGAATCAACATGCCGCCGGACCCGCAGGTCGGGTCGTAGATACTCATGCCCGGCTGCGGATCGATGATCTCGACCAGGGTGCGCACCACGTCCGCCGGCGTGTAGAACTCTCCCGCCTTCTTGCCTGCAGAGTCGGCGAAGAACTTGATCAGGTATTCGTAGGCTGCGCCGAGCAGGTCGGGGAACTCGAAGTTTTCGTCGCGCAGCGGGATCTTCTCGAAGTTCTGGATGAAGTTGGCGAGTGTATCGTCGTCCAACGTGCGTTGGCCGATCTTGCGGTTGAAATTGATGTGCTTGAGGACATCCTGAAGCGCCTCGACGTTGGCATCCTCCAGCGCTTCAAGGGCTTTATTGAGTCCACTGCCGACATTAGTCTTGAGATGGCGAATCTTCGACCAACGCGCCTCTTCAGGAACCCAGAATGTATATTTGTCACGATTTATTAACTGCGCGGCGATTTGCTTCTCGGACATTCCACGCACTTTGAGGTTCTTGGCCAGTTGCTCCCGCTCTTGATCGAAGAGATCGCTCATCCGTTTCAGGAAGAGCATGCCGAAGATGTATTCTTTGTATTCCGAGGCATCCATGTTGCCGCGCAGGTCGTCGCACGCGCGGAAGAGGAGGCTGGAAAGCTGATTGAGGGTGAGTTTAGTCATCTTTCCAGCGTGTCGGAGGCAGAGTCTTTTTCAGAGGGGGCGACCCAGAGCATGTAAGACACCCCACTGGGCTCAAGTGACCGGCAAGGCTTTGCAGTCTAGCCGAAATCGCTAATTAACGCCAGTATACGCAAGTAGGGCAAGAGCTGATGGCTGATGGCAAAAGCGTAAGGAGGACATGCTTCGGCGGGTTTCGCCGAAGAAACCAGAGGGACCACGGCTGTACAGCCATGGGACTCCACAATCGCGCGTGAATTTGGGGTGAGTGACGGGTTTCGAACCCGCGACCTCCGGATCCACAATCCGGCGCTCTAACCAGCTGAGCTACACCCACCACCCAATCGTTCTCGGCGGACGATTCGACGAATCCTCAGGCAGGTCTGCATCTTAACAAATGGCCTGGAGCCCCGCAAGCAGCAGAATCGTACGATGGCTCCATCGTGTCATTGGATCATTGATTCTTGCAAGCAATGAATCAATGAGAAAAGGAGGCGATGCCTCAATGCTCCCTGGCGTTAAAGGCGGCTTGCATTTCGGCGACGATCGCCTCAACGGCATCGTTGGGGTCTGCCGCGTCGCGGATCGGCCGACCGACCACGAGGTAATCGGACCCGGCCTTAATGGATTGGGTCGGGGTGGTGGGCCGTGCATGGTCGTCCACTCCCTTGCCGGACGGCCTGATGCCCGGCGTGACGATGAGCAGTCGGTCGCCCACGCTTCCGCGAATGGCCGCCGGCTCCTCGCCTGAAGCCACGACTCCGTCGCACCCGACTTCCGCCGCCAGCGCGGCCCGCGCGGCCACCAGGTCGCCCACGCTCCGCTGGATGCCCATCTCGCGGAGATCGTTCGCATCGAAGTTGGTCAACACGGTCACAGCCAGGAGCTTCAATCCGGACCCGCCACGCCCTTGCACGGCCGCCCGGAGCGCTTTGCGGTTGGCATGCACCGTCAGGAACTCCACGCCCATGTCGGCCACCAGCGCCGTGGCCCGCCGAACCGTCTCTTCGATGTCCAGGAACTTCAGGTCCAGAAACACGCGTTTGCCTTTCGCGCGCGCCTGACGCACGATATCGGGCCCCGCCGCGGTGTACAGTTCCAAACCGATTTTGACGAACCGAATCCCCTCCCCAAGACGATCCATGAGCCGTTGAGCTTCCTCGACCGACGGCACGTCCAGGGCCAGGATCAACCGGTCTCGGGCGTTCACCTTCTCCATGGATTCCTCCCCCGCGTCACCGCCGCCGGACCGCTGCGCTTGCTCCGTCCCGCGAAAGCCAGCCTGGACCACTCTCCATCCCCTACCCTTGCCCCTGTCCTTGCCTGTGTCCTCGCCTTGACCGGCCCAGGGTTCCTATGGTACATAACACAGTCCTTTCAACCGTCACAGTGGAGTACCTCGATGCCAATCGTTCACAAATCGACGATCAAGCGGGCGCGGCAGGCCGTGAAACGCAACCAGCGGAACCGGATCGTGCTCAACACGGTCAAGGGAATCATGAAGAAGGTGATCACCGCCGTGGAAGAGAAAAAGGCCGACGAAGCCAAGACGGCGCTGCGCGAAGCCACCGCAGCCCTCAGCAAAGCGGTCACCAAGGGCGTGCTCAAGCCCAATACCGCCTCCCGTCGTGTGTCCGGTCTCGCGACCAAGGTCAACTCCCTGACGTCCGCCCGGGCCTGACGGTCCCTCCCGTCGGCGCCGAGCCGGCCGCAACCGGCTTCGGAGGCTGAGCGCCCCCGGCTCCCGCGCGGCCTTCGGTCCTGGCTCCCGCAACCTGCACCGGCCCACAGAGCGCAAGCAACAGCGACTCCAGCACCAGATGGGGAGCGGTCGCGCTGCCTCCCTTCAACTTGGAATCCGTCTCCAGGAACAGCCTGAACGCCGTCTTCAGCGAAGCGTCGGAAAACCGTCCCAGAAATTCCTTCACCTTGAAGGGCGCCAGGCGAAGCATCCGCGCGGCTTCCGCCTCACCCCGTCCCTGCCGGAGCAGGTCTTTGGCCTTCCAGATTTGCCGATACTGCCAGACCAGTGAGCCGAGAATGCGCACCGGCGCCTCGCCCGCCTCCAGATTGCGCGCCGTGATGCGCAACACGCGCCCACGCTCCCGCGCCCCGATCGCGGCGGCCAGGTCGAAGACGGAGGCGCCCGGTTCCACTCCCCGGACCGCCGCCACTTCCGACGGCCCCGCCGTCGCCCCGCCGGGAAGGTAGGTCGCCAGTTTTTCCAGTTCGCGCCGGACCAGGTAGAGGGAACTGCCGGCCGTCTCCTTGAGCAGCAGGGCCGCATCCTCGTGCAACTTCACACCGAGCCGCCCGGCTTCAGTCCTGATCCAGGCCGACACTTGATTCTCGTAGAGAGGCGAGCAATCCACGACGGCGGCGCTCTTGTTTAACGCCTGCGAAAACTTCAGCCGCCCGTCCAGCTTGGCCGCCACGAACACGACGGTGGTCGTCTCACAAGGCGCCTTCAGGTACGGCAGCAGGGCCTCGCCCTCTCGAGCCGGCAACTTGTCCGCCGCCTTGAGCAACATCAGACGGCGGGGCGCAAAGACCGGAACCTCATTGGCACGCGCCAGGATTTCGGCCGCCTCGCTCTCGTCGCCATAGAGGAAATCGTAGTTGAAGGCCTCCAGCCCTCCGGCCTCTTCGCCCCCCCTGCCCGGCTCCTGCCCGGAGTCCGGACCCAACACGGCGGCCTTGATCGTGGCCACCGCCTGATCCCGCAAATAGTCCTCCTCTCCTGCAATCAGGTACAGGGGCGCAATCCCATGTTGCTTGATGGCCTGGTCCAGTTCGTGGGGCTTCATTCGAATTGCTGCTCGTCCGACCTACCTTGGACTCGATCCAGCTGCATCGGTCGAATCACGCGGGCCGTCATTTCGTGGCCGGGGCCTCTGTTTTGGACGGAGCGACGCCCCCGGTCGGCGCGGCCTGAGCGCCGGATTCACGCGAACTCAGAAACCGCGTGGCGAGGTCTTCGGCGATCAGCCGGCCGGCCTGCTCCAGCGCACGAGTCTGCAACACCCGGTTCAACTGCAGGTCGTTGGTGATGAAGAACTCCGACGTGGCCGTCGCCCGCTGATCCCACACGGTCTTTCCACTGTGGGTATCCTCCACGACCGCCCGCACCGTCACAACCACCCGGCTTTCGAAGGTGCCGGTCTGTGTGAAGCTCAGCGAGGGCATGCTCACCGAGAGGATCTCCCCCTTCAGCACCAAATCCGCCCCCTCTCGGTTGGTCACGACCTCCACGCCGCCCCCGGCCGAGAATTCGTGACGGGTGTAGGTGGTGAATTTGAGCTCCAGGTTCGGCTCAAAGGTCTTGTTCTGGAAATTGGGGACCGTCATGCGCGGCGCGGGGGCCGCCGGCGCGGAGGCGGAAGAGGCCGCACCGATGGTCGGCCCCGTCCCTTCCACTTTGAATTGATAGCCGCACCCGGGCAGCAGCGCCGCCGTCGCCAGACAAACCCCGATCCAACGAATCGCTGAGAGCCTGTGCATTACGTCACCTCAGACAACGAAGTTCACCAGTTTCTTTTCGATGTAGATCACTTTTCTCGTCGGCTTGCCCTGGAGCCATTCGGAAATTTTCGCATCCTGCTTGGCCATGGCCAGCACGTGCTCCTCGGTCGAATCGGCCGGCACCTCGACCTTGCTGCGAAGCTTGCCGTTCACCTGGATCGGAATGGTGAGCCGCTCGCTGGCCACGAGCGCGGGATCGTACTGCGGCCAGGGCTGCTGCGCGACGCTGGGGGCGCGGCCCAAGACCTCCCACAATTCTTCGGCCACGTGCGGCGCAAAGGGGGCCAGGAGCAGCACCAGCGCCTCCGCCGCCTCGCCGAACGCCGCCGCCTCGCCTGGCGCAGGGGTGCCCGACCGATCAGCGTGACGCTCGGCCGCAAACTTGTAGAGGCCGTTCACGAACTCCATGAGCGCCGCGATCGCCGTATTGAACTGGAAGTCCCGTTCGATGTCGTCGGTGACTTTTTTGATCGTCCGATGCGTCAGCCGCCGAAGCTCCAAGACCTGAGGCGCAACCGGTTCCGCTTCTCGTTCATTTGACGTTCCTCGTTCGGCATGCAGCGTTCCCGCCAGATCGCCCAGCAACCGCCACACCCGGTTGAGAAACCGGAAGGCGCCTTCCACGCCGGAGTCGCTCCATTCCAGATCCTTCTCCGGAGGCGCCGCAAAGAGCGAGAACAGCCGCGCCGTGTCCGCGCCGAAGGTGTCGATCAGACGTTCGGGGTCCACGACGTTCTTCTTGGACTTCGACATCTTTTCCACCCGGCCCTTCTGCGCCACTCCCTGGCAGATCGCACAGCGCCAGCCCTCGCCCTCGGATCCGAGCAGATCGCTTGGCAAGAGCCAGCCGTGGGTCGCGCAGCGGTAGGTTTCCTTCGTCACCATGCCTTGGGTCAGCAGATTCAGGAACGGCTCATCCGCCTTGGTGAGCCCCAGGTCGCGGATCACCTTCGTGAAAAACCGCGCATAGAGGAGGTGCAGCACGGCATGTTCGATCCCGCCGATGTACTGGTCCACAGCCATCCAGTAGCCGGAAGCGGCCGGATCGACGGGCTGCCGATCGGCCTGCGGCGAGCAGTAGCGGAGAAAGTACCAGGAGGAGTCCACGAAGGTGTCCATCGTGTCGGTCTCGCGCCGGGCCTGGCCGTGGCACTTGGGACAGGCCGCCTGGACGAATTCCTTGACTTGCGCCAGCGGGGAAGAGCCCTTGCCGGTAAACGGCACATCCTTCGGCAACTCGACGGGGAGATCGCGTTCCGGCACCGGCACGACACCGCAAGCCCGGCAATAGATCATCGGGATGGGGGTGCCCCAATACCGTTGGCGGGACAGGCCCCAGTCGCGGAGCCGATAGTTGACCGTACGCCGCCCCAGCCCTTGCTCCTCCACGAAGGCCGCGATCTTCGTTTTGGCTTCCGGCACGGACAGGCCGGAGAACCGGTCCGAGTTGACCAGCCGTCCCGCCGTGTCCTGCTCCTCATAGGCGCCGTCCAGACGGTCTTCGGTCAGCGAGCCGGCTTGGTTTTGGATGACCAGCTTGATGGGGATGCCGTACTGTTTGGCAAAGTCAAAGTCCCGTTGGTCATGGGCCGGCACCGCCATGATCGCGCCGGTCCCATATTCGTACAGCACGAAGTTGGCCACCCAGATCGGAATACGCGCCTGGGTGAAGGGGTTGACGGCATAGGCGCCCGTGAAGATGCCTTCCTTCTCGCGGTCGGCGTCGGTCCGCACGGCTTTGTCCTGACGGGAAACCCGGACGACGAACTCCCGGACCGATGCCGCTTGGGGACGGCCCTCGATCAGCCGTTCGACCAGGGGCGATTCCGGCGCCACACTCATGAACGTCGCGCCGAAGATCGTGTCCTGGCGGGTGGTGAAGATGCGGATCGCGGGCAAGTCCGGCTTGGGTTCCGCCAGCGGAAAGTCCACCTCGACGCCCAGACTCTTCCCGATCCAGTTCCGCTGCATCACGAGGACCCGTTCCGGCCAGCCGGTGAGCGTCGTCAAGCCCCGCAACAGTTCCTCGGCATAGTCGGTGATCTTGAAAAACCACTGCTCCAGCTCCTTCTGGATCACCACCGCATCGCAACGCCAGCAGAGCCCCTCTTCGACTTGCTCGTTGGCCAGGACGGTCTCGCAGCTCGGGCACCAGTTGACCGACGAGCGTTTGCGGTACGCCAGGCCCTTCTCATACATCTTGAGAAAGAACCACTGATTCCACTTGTAGTAGCCAGGCTCGCAGGTGGCCACCTCGCGGGTCCAGTCGTAGGAAAGGCCCAGGCGGCAAAGCTGGCTTCTCATGTAGAGGATGTTCTCGTGGGTCCAGACGTCCGGGTGCACGCCGCGTTCGATGGCGGCATTCTCGGCCGGGAGGCCGAACGAGTCCCAGCCCATCGGGTGCAACACATTGAAGCCCCGCATGCGCTTGTAACGGGCCACCACGTCGCCGATCGCGTAGTTGCGCACATGCCCCATGTGGATCCGGCCCGAGGGATAGGGGAACATCTCCAGGCAATAGTATTTCGGCCTGGACGCATCCTCCGTCGCCCGGAAGATGCCCTCCCGCTCCCAGTAGACCTGCCAGCGGGCTTCCACAGTCGTATGTTCGTAGGATCGGCTCATAAGTAAGGAAAGAATCTAACATAGACCGCAGGGCAAGTAAAAAGACAACGGGTAAACGTAAAACCTGTGAGATGGGCTACCCATTTTTTCCTTTTAACTTTTCTCTTTTTCCTGCACACTCGTGGCAATGGGCTTTTACGCGGACCATGTGTTTCCGTACCTCATGGACTGGACCATGGGGACGCGTCGATTCCGAGAGTTGCGGCAGCAAAGCCTGGCTGCGGCAAAGGGCTCCGTTCTGGAGATCGGATTCGGCACCGGGCTGAACCTCCCCCACTATCCCGCGACCGTCACCGACTTGACCGTCATCGACCCGGCCGTGTTGCTCCCCAAAAAAGTGCTGACCAGACTTGCGGCCACCTCCATACCGATCCATGTCACCCATGTGAACGCCGAACGACTGCCCTTCGAAAACTGCCTGTTCGACTGTGTCGTGAGCACCTGGACTCTCTGCACGATCCCCAACGCGGTGGCCGCCTTGCGGGAAGTGCGCCGCGTGCTGAAACCGGATGGGGCCTATCTATTTTTGGAACACGGCCGCAGCGACGATGCAGGGGTGGCCGCCTGGCAGGATCGGCTGAATCCCCTCCAACAGAAGCTCGGCTGCGGCTGCAACCTGAACCGGCCGATCGACGCCCTCGTCCGCAAGGCCGGGCTGCACGTACATCATCTGGAGCGGTTCGTGTTCTCCGGCGTCCCCCGCATCGTGGGGGAGATGTACCGCGGCACGGCGACGGCCGCGAGAGCAGAGAGCGCATAGCGTATGGCTTATGGCTTCAGAGCCATTTCCCGCCATAGGCCATGAGCCATACGCTCCGATCCTCGGCTTCAGGGCATCAGGACATGAAAGGTCTCGATGGATCGGAACTGGGCGGACGATTGGGGCGGGAGCTGCGAGCTGGACTTGGACCGATGGTAGAGGTGGCCGATGCCGAACTCCTGCGCCGCGGCCAGGCAGGATTCGTCATCATCGATATAGAGGGACCGCGACGGATCGAAACCGATGAGCTGCTGGCAGGTCGGCCAATACTCCGTGCGCATCTTCAAAAACCCGATCTCAAAGGCGGTGACGATCCGGTGCACGTGTCGATCCACGCCGGTCCGCGCGACTTTGATCTCGACGCCGGACTCATGGGCATTCGTAACGATGTGGACACGCTTCCCCTTCGCCCGCAGATAGTCAAGGAACCCTACGGCGTCTGGATGGAAGTCGATGAGGTGGTCGAACTCCTTGGTCAGCGCCACGACGTCGATGTCCAGCGTCCTGGTCCAATAGTGCAAGTCCGTCCAGTCCAACTCCCTTTCCACCGACCGGTAGAGACCGAGCAATGTCTCCAAGGCGGCTTCGAACGATAGCCCGTGCTTGCTGGCGTACCGGCGCGGCAATTCCTCCTCGAAAAAGAAATTGTCGAAGTGGCGGTCGAGCAACGTCCCGTCCATGTCCAGCAGGACATCGTCCACATCGCTCCAGATCAAGCTATTTACGCCCTCGCCCGTGAGCGTCATGGACGGGGTCTTCCTTCTCGGCACGAATCGGCTTTCATGCGGTGTACGGCCATCATAACACCTCGAACCCTTCCAGCTTGCCTGCCTGCTGATCGAACGTCACGGTTCGCTCACACCCGCGATGACGATTGAGCGTGCCGAGCAGGCAATCCGCAAAATCCGCTTTCCCCTTCTGATACAAACGGAATGCCGTCCAGACAGCTTGTATATCCTCAACCTGAAATTGGCTTGTCCGCAAGACTTTTTCCAGCACGCCGGCTATCGTTTCTTTCGAATACCCATAGGCGCTTTCCAAGACCCACACGAGTTCGCAGAGGACGATTCGATTGATGAAGCCGGGATGCTCCTTGGTGCATTCCCGCGCGATCAACTGAGACGCCTTGCGGGATTGCCCAGGATCGTCCTGGACCAAGTAGCGCACGATCACGTTGGTATCCAGACCGATCATCGGCGGCCCCCTCGCTTGCGGATGGCTTGATTCATCGCCTCCACAGTCACCGGCTTCGACGGGGCCTTCAGGATCCCGGCCAGGTCGGCAGCATTGACGGTCGCCGGCAGCACCATGACGCGCCCGTCTTCATCCACGATAAACTCCAGGCGGTCGCCGGGGTGCAGATTCAGCCGTTCTCGAATTTTCTTCGGGATCGTCGTTTGACCTTTGCTCGTGACGGTTGACGTCGACATCGGCGCTATCTCCTTTCATGTTTTAATATCCCTTACCTTAGCGTAAGGATGGTTCAATTGCAAGCTGTTGCGCTTCAGTCAGCCTCTCCGTAAAGACAGCGATCCAGCCCGTCTCTCCTTGTCTTTGCGGAAACCCCTATGTTACGGTCTTGAGCTATGCCCGCCCCACTGATCGCCATCGTCGGCCGCCCCAACGTGGGCAAATCTACGTTCTTCAACCGCGTGCTGGGCGGGAAGCCCGCCATCGTGGACGATGTGCCCGGCGTGACGAGGGACCGCAACTATGCGGACGGCTCCTACCGGGGCCGGCCGTTCCGCCTCGTGGACACGGGAGGCCTGGACCCCGCGGCCAGCGAGGGAATGCTCGCGCTCATCAAGCGACAGTCGCAGATCGCGATTGCCGAGGCAGACATTTTGATTTTCGTCATGGACGGCCGCGCCGGGCTGACCCCCGCCGATGAAGAGATCAACAGCCTCCTGCGGAGCGCCCAGAAGCCGGTCTTTATCGCGATCAACAAGATCGACACCGCCAAGGCCGAAACCCTGCTGGCGGATTTCTATCGATTGGGACACGACCACCTGTACCCCGTTTCGGCCGAGCACGGCATCGGGGTGGACGACCTATTGGAGGCCATGGTCCCTTTGCTGCCGGACGTCGGCGGGGCGGCGCTGCCGCTGGATCTGCCCCGGGTGGCGATCGTCGGCCGGCCGAACGTGGGCAAGTCCACGCTGGTCAACACGCTGCTCGGCCAGGACCGGGTGGTGGTCAGCGACCTGCCCGGCACCACGCGCGACGCCATCGATACCCTCGTGACTTACCAGGACCGGCAATACATCTTCACCGACACGGCCGGCATCCGCCGGCGCGGGCGGGTCGAGCGGGGCATCGAGGGCTATAGCGTCGCCAGATCCCTCAAGGCGATGGGCCATTCGGATGTGGCGATCCTGCTCCTGGACGCCGTGGAGGGCATCACCGAGCAGGACACGAAGATTGCCGGCCTCGTGTTGAAGCAAGGCCGGGCCTGCATCCTGCTGGTGAACAAGTGGGACCTGCGGGAAGGCGACGAGGACGCCCGCGACGAGTACGAGCGCGAGCTGCGGCGGCGATTCCCCTTCCTGCCCTGGGCCCCGGTCCTCTTCGCCTCGGCATTGAAGCCCGACTCCGTCGGCGCCCTCTACCCGCTGATCAACCGTGTCATGAAGGCCTTCACGGTACGCGTGCCGACCGGCCCGCTGAATAAATTCCTGCAGGCGCTCGTCACAGACCATCCGTTGCCGGTCCGCAAGGGCAAACCGAGCAAAGCGATCAAGTCGGTTTTCATCACCCAGGTGGCCATCAAACCGCCCGCCTGCGCCCTCTTCGTCGGCCATCCGGAAGACATCGGCAAAACCTACCTCAAGTATCTGGAAAACCGCTTGCGTGAGCACTACGATTTCCTCGGTTCCCCCCTCCACATTTTGGTCAGAAGGAAGTGACGCTAGTTTCTGTATCGAATTGGACAGGTCCGTACCATTTCGGATACTTTTGATATCTCCAGGTGGCCTTTCTCTCCCCTCACTCCATACTCCCCATTCCGTACTTTCGATAGAAAATCAATAAGTCCGAGTCTATACGCTTCGCTCCAGCCAATACCATCCTCGGCGGCATAATGGTTGCTTGAACCTCTCCCTTAACGTTCCATCGGGAAATAAAGAAGGTCGAGCGACACAGACGGATAGGCACGTCCCCAGATACATCCACTGGAGAAATAGATGCTTCCTGAATTCATCCTCTATAGCGATTTTGCTTGCCCCTTTTGTTATGCGCTGGAAGAGTACCTGGGGACATTGCCTGGCGAAACTCGCATTGCCTGGCGGGGAGTGCAGCCTGACGCAGGGGCTGACGCAAGGCCTAACGCAATGATGGATGTCGAGGACCTATCTCGCGCAACAGATATCGCGCAGGAGGTCGCCCTCGTGCAGCAGTCCTGGCCCGATCTGCCGATTATCGTGCCGAGGCATACACCCGATACGCGTGACGCGATTCATGCGACAGCGGTCTTTTCATTGATCGACGATTTTCGCGCACAGACGTTCAGGCAAGCCTGCTATCGGGCATGCTGGCGTGACGGCCTGGACCTAGCCGACCGACTGGTGCTTCGTACCCTTGCAGAACGCGTCGGTCTGGCCCGCAGCGCAATGGAACTGCTCGACCATCCTCACATTGCCGAAACTGTGGCCCTGTGGAAGCGGCAGTGGGAAGAAAGTGGCGTCCGCAGCCTGCCCCTCCTGATTCGACGGGATGGGGCCAAGCTGTCCGGACTGGTGGACCGCGAGCGGCTCACGCGATTTCTGGATGGACAGGATGCGGACACCTCCTCGCAGCACCATCGCATGTCGTGAAATCCCGACATCCCACAGCCTCGTCGGTTCCCCTGCCCGATCAATCTGATAGACTCCCCCCGCATCGGCCGACGCTGGCGAATTCCCTCCTATTCTGCTAGTCTGTCGCGGTCATTGGCCGGAACTTCCCTTGAACAACTCAGTCGAAGGTCTGCTTCATGACGGATAACGCTGGAACGATCCTGGTCGTAGATGACGAGCCGGATATGCGGACGCTGCTTCGTGACGTATTGCAGGAACACGGCCATCAGGTGGTCGTGGCCCCCAGCGGCCGCGAGGCCCTCAAACGGCTGGCCGAGGAGGAATGCGCGGTCGTGCTCACGGATCTCCGCATGAAGGAGATGCAGGGCATCGAACTGCTGAACGAGGTCAAGCGGACGTTTCCGGACATCAACGTCATCATCATGACCGCCTTCGGCTCGGTGGAAACCGCGATCGATGCCATGAAGCACGGGGCCTACGACTACCTCATCAAGCCGATCAAGACCGATGAATTGCTGCGGGTGACCGACCGGGCCGTGCGCGAGGCGGCGCTGCGCCGCGAGGTCCATCGGCTGCGGCGGGAAGTCCATAAGGAGTACAGCTTTCATCAGATCCTGGGAAAGAGCAAGCCGATGCAGGAGGTCTTCGACCTAATCCGACGGGTCGCCGACAGCCCCACCAACGTGCTGATCACGGGCGAAAGCGGAACCGGGAAGGAATTGGTGGCCAAGGCCATCCACTACAACAGCGAGCGGCGCGATGCGCCGTTCGTCCCGGTAAACTGCGCCGCAATCCCGGAAGCGTTGATCGAAAGCGAACTCTTCGGCCATGTGAAGGGATCGTTCACCGACGCCAAGGCCGACAAGCGAGGCCTCTTCGAAGAAGCGCAGAAGGGCACGCTCTTTCTAGACGAGATCAGCGAACTGCCACTGATGCTCCAAGCCAAACTGCTGCGGGCCATCCAGGAGCGTGAAATTCGCCGGGTGGGCGCGACCCGTTCCGTGCCGGTGGACGTGCGGATCATCGCCGCAACCAACCTGACCTTGACCGAGGAGGTCAAGGCGAAGCGTTTCCGAGAGGACCTCTATTACCGGCTGAACGTCATCGAGATCCGGCTGCCTCCGCTCCGGGAGCGCCGTGAAGATATTCCCATGCTGGTGGAGGCCTTTCTCAAGAAGTGCGCGGAAGCCAGCCGCAAGACACTGCAAGGGATGAGCGAGCCCGCCCTCGCGCTCTTGATGGACTTCCCCTGGCCAGGCAACGTCCGCGAGTTGGAGAACGTCATTGAGCGGGCCGTCACGCTGGCGCGAGGCGAGAAGATTCTCCCGGAGGACCTGCCGCCGGCGGTGCAAGGAACGAGGGGGGAACGGAAAGTCCTCGACGAGGCAGCGGATCGCATTCTGCCCTTGCAGGAGGTCGAGAAAGAATACATCCTCCGCATCCTGGAAAAAACAGGAGGGAACAAGTACCAAGCGGCCCAGACTCTGGGAATCGACCGGAAAACCCTCTACCGCAAGCTGGCGGAAATCGAAGGAAGCAAGGAGTGAAAAGTGAGGAGTAAGGAGGTTGGGAGGGCCGATCACCTCACTCCTGACTCCTCACTGATAGAAAATGGACGATTGGGCGATCCGCAAAGACTATCTCCAACTCACGGCCGAGGAAGAAACCGGCCTCAAATCCCTCCAACCCCTCATGGCTCAACACGTGGACGAGCTGGTGGGGGCCTTCTACCGACATCTTCTTCAGTTCGAAGAAAC
>JACQCB010000118.1 GCA_016201805.1 Nitrospirota bacterium
TCACGATCCATGATGGACCTTATAGCGTGCGATCAATTCGGTGACCTGCCGGCGCAACACGTTGTTCATGACGACGCAGGGGATGGCCACGAGCAGCCCCACCGCGGTGGCCTTGAGCGCCAGGCTGAGCCCGATCATGATCGTACTCACCGCCATGGTGCCGGAGGTGCCCATGGTATGGAAGGTCAGCATGATGCCCAACACGGTCCCCAGGAGGCCGATGTAGGGCGCATTGGCCGCGACGGTGCCGATGATCACCAGTCGTTTGGTCAGCGTGATCTCGAATTCTTGCAAAGTGGAGTAGCGGGTCATGTCGATCCGGCGGTAGAAGAGCCACCGTTCCACGGCCACGGCGACTGTCCAGACGCTGAGCATGAGCAACAGCCCGATCACGCCGTAGTCCACCGCTTCTTTCAATGCGTCCATGACGCGGTCCTCCGAGGTCGAGTCAACACGTGATGAACGATACCACAGGCGTTGAATATAAGTCTATGGTTTCCAAGGTGATTTGACATGGGATAGAGCGTGGTGCGGAACGGTTAGCCCTTGGGCTTGCGCGGATGGTCTTGCTCGAAGAGGACCGTATGGGTCGCGATGACCTGGAGTTCCACCGGGGTTCCCACGGGGTAGACGCTGGTCGAGGACTCGCTGCTGTGTACGACGTGCCCGGAGGGCAGGCCGATGGTGTAGAGGTTTTCCGAGCCACGGAACTGCCTGGCCAGGATGCGGGCGGTGCAGTGGTCCGAAGGTTCGATGTGGACGTCGTCAGGGCGGATCATGACCACGACTTTGGTCCCCTCTTGGTAGCCGACTTGGTTGGGGAACTCCCCGATTTCAGTCATCACCGTTCCGTTTTCGACCAGCCCGGGGATAAAGTCGGCCTGGCCGACGAAGTCCGCCACGAAGGGGGTGGCGGGGGTGTGGTAGATCGCTTCCGGCGTATCGAACTGCTCCAAACAGCCGTTGTTCAAGACCGCGATCCGGTCGGCCATGGCGAAGGCTTCCTCATGGTCGTGGGTCACCAGAACAGCAGTGGTCTTGGTATGCATCAGCAAGTCGCGCAAGTCCTCCCGCATCTTCCCCGTCATGTCGGGATCGAGGCTGCTGAAGGGCTCATCCAGGAGCAGCACCACCGGTTTCTGCACCAAGGCCCGCGCGAGCGCGACGCGCTGTTGCTGCCCTCCCGAAAGTTCGTGGGGATAGCGCCGTTCGAGCTCGGTCAGGCCGACCATGTCGAGCATGGTCCGGACCTGCGCCTTGCGTTGGTCGGCAGGGAGGTGTTGCAGGCCGAACGCGACGTTCTCGATCACGCGCAGGTGCGGGAACAGGGCGTATTCCTGAAAGACCATTCCCACGTGTCGTTGCTCGGTCGGGACGAGGGTGTCGGGGGAGGAGACCAGCCGGCCTGCCAGGTAAATGGCCCCGGCACTGACGGGTTCAAAGCCTGCAATCGCGCGCAACGTGGTGGTCTTTCCGCAGCCGGAGGGGCCGAGCAGGCAGAGAATTTCGCCCTCCCGTACGGAGAAAGACATGTCCGCGATGGCCGGCCGTCCCTTCTCATAGGCGCACCCGACCTTGCGGAGTTCCAGCACGGTCGGGCGACTGCGCTCCTCGGCGAGGCGAAGCGCGGCATCGGAGAGCGTTCGTTGTTGCTGGCCGGTGGACATGGGTTTCCCTTACGCCGCCCGCCAGTCCTTCGAGACCAAGAGCAGAAGGGCCGGCAGGGCCACGATCACGATCAAGAGGGCCGACGGGGCCGCCAGTTGAAAATACTCCTCGCTGGCTTCGAGCCAGACCCGCACCGCGAGTGTGTCGAAGCCGACCGGGCGGAGCAGCAAGGTAGCGGGCAATTCTTTGATGCATTGCAGAAACATCAGGACCCACGCTGCGATGAAGCCGCCTTTGACCAGCGGCAGCGTGACGTGCCGAAGGGTGCGGAACGTGCCCAATCCCAGGCTGCGGGAGGCTTCCTCCAAATTCGGCGTGATTTGCTGCAACGCCGGTTCCATGGTCTGCAATCCGGCCGGTAAGAAATGGACGACGTAGGCGATGATGAGTACCAGCACGGTTCCGTACCAAAAGGGAATCAGGTGGGAGGCCAGGATCAGGATGGCTAGGGCTCCGACCGGCCCCGGCAACACGTAGCCGGCATAGGCGGCTTGGAGGCAGGCGACATTCAGTTTCGACGGCCACCGGTTGGCCAGATAGGCGAGGGGTGTGCCGATCAATACCGCTGCCGTGGCCGCCAAACCGGAGAGCGCCACGCTGTTCCAGACAAACCCGAAGAATCTGGCGTCCACCGCCCCCTCGGCCGTGGCGGACACCGTCCACTGTATGAGCAGCCAGGCCGGGATGCCGAAGGAGGCGCCGAGCACGAGGGCGAGATAGGCGGTGATGAGCGTTGCGCCGAGCGGTCCGCAGGGTTGCCGCGGGGAGGTCCGATAGCGTCCCGTCGTCTGATAAAACCGGCTCCGACGTCTGAACCACCGTTCGGTAATCAGGAAGATCAAGGCGAAGAAGACCAGGAGCAGGCTCAAGACGGCTGCGGCGGTCTGGTCGTACCGGCCTGTGACCTGTTGGTAGACCGCGTAAGTAAAGGTCTGATAGCGGAGCAGCGACACCGCGCCGAAGTCCGAGACCACGTACAGAATCACCAGCGACAGGCCCGCCACGATAGCCGGTCGAAGGAGCGGCAGGGTGACTCTCCGCCACACGCTGAGGCGGGAGGCGCCGCAGGCCCGCGCCACCTCTTCGAACGACACGTTGACGTTGAGGAGTGCGGCGCGGGTGAGCAGGTACACGAAGGGAAAGGTATCCAGGGTCATGACCAGGGTGGCCCCGGTGAAACTATAGGGGGATAGCACGCGCGCCTCCGGCCCAGCCCACCATTGCCACAGATGCTCGACAGGCCCTCCGGCGCCAAGGAGGTAGGTGTAGAGATAGGCGAGGACGTAGGTCGGCATGGCCAGCGGGAGCACGAGGGCCCATTCCCAGACCGATCGGCCGACAAACTCGTACCGGACCACGAGCCAGGCAAGCGAAACGCCGAGCAGGAGCGTGCCGATGGAGACGCCGAGGGCCAGCGCGCCGGTGTTCAGGAGCAGCTCGGGGATGCGGGTGTCCCACAGACGGCCCCAGACGGACGGATCAGCGGAGAGGGCCAGGTAGCCGATGAATAAAAGCGGAAGGCAGATCAGGCCGGCAACGGTCAGGGCAATGACCGAAAGCGAAGTCGGAAAAGTCTGACGGACCACCATGTTCATGGGGATGCCTTTGGAGCGTTACCGGAGGCCCGCTCGTTCGATGAGCGCCATCGTCGGTTCCCGAAGCTCGCCCAGCTTGGTCAGGGGCACCGTCGCGGCGCGAAAGCTCTCCCGCTTCGGCAACGCCGGATCGGCGAGGACGTCCGGGTGGAGAGGATATTCCTTGTTCAGGTCCGCAAACAGTTTTTGCCCCTCGCGTGAGGCCAGAAATTCAACCAGCCGCTTGGCGGCGTCCACGTGGCGGCTGTGTTTGACGATTCCCACCCCGGCGACGTTCATAATCGCGCCCATCCCTCCCGCCTGCTGGTCGAGCATCGAGAGCGCGAGGGGGGCGTCGGGATGATCGCTCACGTAGCGGTACAGGTAATAATGGTTGACCAGCCCCATCGCAACCTGACCCTTGGCGATCGCATCGACGATCTGAGAGCTCTTGCCATAGACGGACGTGCCGGCATTGTCCCTGAGACCCGTTAAAAATTGCTGCGTGCGGTCATCGCCGTAGACGGCCTTGATGACCGACACGCCGGCCTGCAGGTATTCGCTTCCGGCGTTGGGAATGGCGATTTTGCCTTTCCAGCGCTGGTCTGCCAGATCCAGGATCGAGCGGACCTCCGCCGGCTTGAGCAAGCCGGTGTTGTAGACTAAGACCCAGAAACGTCCCGAGAGGCCGACCCAACTGTTGTCAAGCGCCCGGAAGGAGGCGGGAATGGCTTGCTCGATATTCGCGAGTTCCAACGGCAGCAACAAGCTCAGTTCGCGCGCCCGTTCCAGACTGCCGGCGTCGTTGGTCAGGAACACATCGGCCGTCGTGCGGTCTCCTTCGGCCTGGAGCCGGTTGACGATCTCGGTGGTTCCGGAGGAAAGCAAGTTGACTTGGATGCCGGTCTTGGCCTGGAACGCGTCCAGGACCGGCTTGATGAGGCGTTCGGCCCGCCCGGAGTAGACGACCAACTGGTCCGCCGCCATGCCGTCGGTTGCCGTGAACGGGACCAGCCCTATGGCCAGCAGCAGGAGGAGGAGGGGACGAAGGATCGGCCGCAAAGGGTGCATACGGACGGGACGGCGGAGTTCCGTTCTCGTGCGTGCCGTGCAGAGTAAGCGATGAAAATGAAATTGATTCATCCTCTCAAGACGTTAACAAAAAAACACGGCCCCGTCAATGGCGGCATCCGGAACA
>JACQCB010000119.1 GCA_016201805.1 Nitrospirota bacterium
AGGGCATAGGCTTTGCTTTTCCGAAGGGCCGTCAAGTCCAGCTCCTTGAGCAACGCCTCCAATCGGGTGGCGCGATCCTGCGGGGACAGGACCAGCATCTCCAAAATCGCCAGGATGTTCTCCTCCACCGACAACCGGCGGAACACCGACGACTCCTGCGGCAAATACCCGATGCCGCGCCGGGCCCGCTTGAACATCGGTAGATCGGTAATGGCCTTGCCGTTGAGCAGGATTTGCCCCGCATCCGGCTGGCATAAGCCCACCATCATGTCGAAGATCGTGGTCTTACCGGCTCCGTTCGGCCCCAGAAGGCCCACCACCTCGCCGGCCTTGACATCCAGGCTGACGCCTTTGACGACCTGACGCCCCTTGAAGCCCTTTTCCAGCCCGGTCGCCTCCAAGCATGGCTGCGCCGCCGGAGGCACCGCGGCTGAGCGGGAAGACTCCTGCACACCGGGGACCTGAGCGGTGTGCATCAACGCCCTCCCCCCTGCTCTTCTTCGATCTGCACGCGCGAGTTCCCTTCCACAATGCTGCGACCTTCGGCCAAGTACATCGTGATCTTCTGTCCGGTGACCCGCGTACCCTTCTGCCAGGCCACCGGCTCCCCCGTCAAGATAATTTTCTCCTCCTCGGCAAAGTACATCGCTTTTTGGCCCGTGGCTTGTCCGTCGTCTTTTTCAATCCGCACGCGGCCGGTCGCCTCGATCATGCTGACCGACCGGTTACCCGTCGTCGGAAGGCCGGCGGCGTTCGCCGGCACGGATTTGTCAGTGGCTGCATTGCGTGCTTTCCCGCTCCCCCGAGCCGCCCCCCCGCCGCCAGGGGCCGGTTGATCGCCGGCCTTGAACACGACCACCATCACGTCCGAATGGACGATCAAAGCCCCCTTTGTGAGCACGACGGCCCCCTCAAAGATCGCCTTGCTGTCCTGATTCCGAACCGTCATTTTTTCAGCCGTAATCGTCGTCCGCTGGCTGTCGGCCTGAGCCGGAGCGGCCGGGCGCGGCTCCGATGCCTGCGCCGCCACGGCCCCAAGCCAGCACGCGAGGGCAAGGCTACTGAGCGATTTCCACATTGACATCCTTCTCAATCTGAAACTCTTCGATCCCCAGTTTCCCGACCAGCCCGGTCCCTTTCAGCACCAAGCCGTTCCCGGTAATGGTCACGGGGTCGCGCGTCATAATTTCGTGCGCTTCATCCGCCCACATCAGATGGTTGGTCGTGATCGTATACCCGCTTTCCAACTGGATGGTGATCGGCTCCACACGATTGACGAGCACAAAGTCCTTCTTGGCAAGATCTACGCTGCCTTCATCCCCTGCCAGCTTCAGCTCCCACCCCTTCGCCCCATGGAGCGTCACCTGAACCTGCTCCAGCATCGCACGGTTCTCCGCCTCAAACACATGGGCGCGTTGGGCCTGCACTTCCCATTGTACGGCTCCGTCGCGGGATTGAGTAAATTTGAACTGGTCGATGCCGGCATCAGCCCGACCGTTCGGCCCTGGGCTCGCCGAACTGGGCGGCGGAACCGATTCCGTTCGAGTCACGAGGAGATAGACGAGGAAGGAGGCAAGCGCGACTACGAGAGCAAGCAAACCGCCCCGAACCCAGCGTTGCCACATCAAACCACCCAAATCAATCGCTTAGCTAATCCTGATGATTCAGGCACGATCCTAGCATAGGAGTCGGGGCAAGTAAACAAATGGCACGCCGTGCGGATGACAGAAACCACCCGACGCGGCGTGCCGCACAGCTCGCATGAGCATGGGAGGGGGGGGATACTCTTGGAGGAGCCTCGGAAACTTACGAAACTTCTTTGTCCGACGCAGCCTTCGATCCGGACGCAGGAGCGGCTTGAGACGATTTCTTGCCTTTCTTTTCGGCACCGGGCTTTGCGGAGGAGGCCTCCGTCTCGCTCCCCTTCGCGACCAATTCAATGGCCACCATCTTCGCCATATCGCCGACTCGCCGCCGGGTCTTGATCAACCGCGTGTAGCCCCCGCGGCGATCCCGGAATCGACCAGCCACGTCGTCGAAGAGCTTGGACACGACGGCCTTGCTGCGAAGAAACCCGAGCGCTCGCCGTCGGGCCGGCAGCCCCCCATCCTTGCCGAGAGTGATCATCCGTTCGGCAAAGCCGCGGATCTCCTTCGCCTTCGCCTCAGTCGTCTCGATCCGTTCATGATCGAGCAGGGACGTGACCAGGCTCCGAAACAACGCCCATCGATGCTTCGTCTTCCGTCCTAGTTGTCTGCCATTTTTTCTGTGACGCACGGTGCCCTCTCGTTTACGCGTCGACCTTGACGCTGCCACCACCGGACGGCAGCGAGTCGAGTTTGATGCCAAGGCTCAAGCCCATCTCGGCCAGAATTTCCTTGATCTCGTTCAGCGATTTCTTGCCGAAGTTTTTGGTCTTCAGCATTTCCATTTCCGTCCGCTGCACCAGGTCGGCAATGGTCTTGATATTGGCGTTCTTCAGGCAGTTGGCCGCTCGCACGGATAACTCGAGTTCGTTCACGCTCCGCAGCAAGTGCTTGTTGATTTCCAGCCGTTCTTCATCCGGCCGCGCCTGCGGCTTGGCTTCGCCGAGGTCTTCCGGATGGATGAAAATGCTGAGGTGGTCGCGCAACACGCCCGCGGCCGAGGACAGGGCGTCCTCCGGAACCATGCTCCCGTCCGTCCAGACTTCGAGCAGTAACTTGTCGTAATCCGTGACCCGCCCGACCCGCGCGTTTTCCACCTGGAAATTGACCCGCCGCACGGGAGAATAAATCGAGTCCACGGCGATCACGCCGATCGGCAGACCCTCTTCCTTGTTCCGCTCGGCGGGGACATAGCTGCGGCCAGGCTTGACCGTCATCTCCATGTCCAGCGTCGCCTCTTTGTCCAGCGTCGCAATGTGCACGTCCGGATTCAGGACGGTCAAATCCGCGTCATGGACGATGTCCGACCCCTTGGCTTCTCCCGGACCCTTTTTCCTGAGACGGATGGTCTTGGGCTTATCCGTGTGCAATTTCAACCGGAGCCCCTTCACGTTCAGAATGACGGTGGTCACATCTTCGGTGACGCCAGGAATCGTGGAAAACTCGTGCTGCACCCCCTCGATTCGCACCGTCGTCACCGCCGCTCCGGTCAGCGACGACAGCAACACGCGGCGCAGGGAATTCCCGATGGTCGTCCCAAATCCTCGTTCGAACGGCTCCGCCGTGAACTTGCCGTAAGTCGGGGTCAGCGTTTCCTTGTCGGCCTCAACCCGCACCGGGATTTGAAAATCCTTCATTGCCTTAATCATAGCCCCCCCTTCGCCTCATCCCCTCTGCCAGACAGCCCCTGGGCCGTTCATCCGCCGCACGGGCGCAGATGCCGGGCCATGCGCTACCTGGAATACAACTCCACGATCAACTGCTCGTTCACCGGCAGCACGATCTCTTCCTTCGTCGGGATCCCCCGCACCGTGCCCTTGAACGCGGCCTGGTCCAGTTCCAACCACCCCGGAATGCCACGCCCCTCCACCGCTTCCAGCGCGGACTGGATGGACAGAATCTCCCGGCTCCGCGGACGGACCTCGACGACATCCCCAGCCTTCACCGTATAGGACGGGATGTCGGTCTTCCTCCCGTTCACCAAAAGATGGCCATGGTTGACGATCTGCCTGGCCTCTTTCCGCGAGGAGGCAAACCCAAGCCGATAGACGACATTGTCCAGCCGGCACTCGAGCAGCTTCAGCAAATGCTCGCCGGTAATCCCGGTGCGGCGTTCCGCCCTCCCGAACACCCCCCGGAACTGCCGTTCCTGCAGGCCATAGATCCGTCGCAGCTTCTGTTTCTCGCGCAACTGCGCGCTGTATTCAGAAGCCCGGTGCCGCCCTTGTCCATGCTGGCCGGGCGGGTAGCTTCGACGCTCGATGGCGCACTTTTCCGTCATGCACCGCGTGCCCTTGAGAAAGAGTTTTTCTCCTTCTCGCCGGCACAACCGACATACTGGACCTTTGTACTTCGCCACCGCTTATCTCCTCCTCCGTCAACGACCGTTCCGCATCCAACAGAGCACTCGGCGCACCGCCGTCCTGAAATTTGCCTTTACACCCGTCGCCGTTTGGGCGGTCGGCAGCCGTTATGGGGAATCGGCGTCACATCACGGATCAGGTTGATGCGCAACCCTGCCGACTGCAACGACCGGATCGCCGACTCGCGGCCCGAACCCGGCCCGTTCACATAGACATCCACCTGCCGCATACCATGCTCCATGGCCTTCTTCGCCGCAGCTTCCCCCGCCCGCTGCGCCGCAAAGGGCGTGCTCTTGCGCGATCCCTTAAAGCCCTGGTTCCCGCAACTCGCCCACACGATCGAATTGCCGCTCATATCGGTAATGGTGACAATCGTGTTGTTGAACGAGGCCTGGATATGGGCGACCCCGCTCTGGACGACTTTGCGTTCTTTCTTCTTCCCCTTCTTGACGCTCATCTCTGCTTCCTCTCTCTCATGTGCGCATCGCGCAGACTAGGGACGGCTCGAGCCGCCCATGGGCTTGCGCGCTTTTCCCATCGAGGACCGTCGGCCTTTCCTCGTTCTGGCATTGGTCTTGGTCCGTTGCCCGCGCACCGGCAGGCCTTTGCGATGCCGCAAGCCGCGATAGGTCCCCGTATCCACGAGGCGTTTGATGCCCATGGACACTTCCTTGCGGAGATCGCCTTCGACCTTGTGGTCGCGGTCGATGATCTCTCTCAGCTTGACGATTTCATCCTCGCTGAGATCCTTCACGCGGGTCGCGCCCACGACTCCGGACTTTTTGACAATCTGCGCGGCGGTGACTCGGCCGATCCCATACACATAGGTCAGCCCCACATCCACCCGCTTCTCTCTCGGTAAATCCACCCCGGCGATCCGAGCCATGCTTCCTCCCAGCTGTGACGTCCGCCGACCGGCGCCCCGCGTCCGGCCGCAGCTATCCCTGACGTTGTTTGTGCCGCGGATTCTCGCAGAGCACCCTGACCACCCCACGGCGGCGGATGACCTTGCACTTCGAACAAATCGGCTTGACGGATGACTTGACTTTCATAACGGCCTACCCTTCAGACTGATCGTCGTTGCTTACTTGAACCGGTACGTAATGCGCCCCCTGGTGAGATCGTACGGCGACATTTCCACCGTGACCTTGTCGCCGGGGAGGATCCGGATGAAGTGCATCCGCATCTTCCCTGAAATGTGCGCCAGGATGACATGTTCGTTATCCAACTTGACCCGGAACATGGCGTTCGGAAGCGTTTCCGCCACCGTCCCCTGCACCTCGATAACGTCTTCCTTCGGCATCCGGCCTCATCCTCACAATCAATCCACCGCGCCACCGCGCGCGAATCGCCCGGTCCGCATCCGATTAGAGCTTCGTCAAAATTTTCGGCGGGCCGCTGGCTTGGATGGCAATGGTATGTTCGAAGTGGGCCGAGAGGCTCCCATCCTTCGTCACGGCCGTCCACTGATCATCCAAAATGCGCACTCCGCTGTCGCCCATGTTGACCATGGGTTCAATTGCCAAGACCATCCCGACCTGGAGGCGAGGACCCTGCCCAGGCTTGCCATAGTTGGGAACCTGCGGTTCCTCATGCAACTGCCGGCCGATGCCGTGCCCCACAAAGTCGGTGACCACCGACAGCCCGGCGGCTTCGGCGTGTCTCTGCACGGCATGGGAGATGTCGGACAGCCGGTTGCCCACCACCGCCTGCGCAATCCCCGCGTACAGGGATTCTTCCGTCACCCGCAGCAACTCCATCACCTTCGGAGACACCTTCCCTACCGGAACAGTCACCGCCGCATCCCCGTAGAACCCACCCACGATAGCGCCCAGGTCCAGCCCGACGATATCCCCCTCTTTCAAGACGCGTTTGGAGGGAATCCCATGCACCACCTGGTCATTCACCGATACGCAGAGGGTCTTCGGATAGCTGCGATACCCCTTGAATGCCGGAATTCCCCCCCGCGCACGGATGAAGTCTTCCGCAAAACGGTCCAGCTCGTCTGTCGTAACCCCCGGGCGAATCTCCCGCTTCAGGCCTTCGAGCGTTTCCGCGACGATCTTCGACGCCTGAGCCATGATCCCGATCTCCTCAGGCGTCTTCAGAATAATCATGCCGCGCCGCGCTCCGGCAGCAGGTGCAGCACACGGCGATAGACCTCCTCGATCGGTCCGGAGCCGTCGAGTTCGGAGAGGATGCCGCGCTGCCGATAATACGCGATGAGCGGCGCGGTCTGCTCTTCATAGACCGACAGCCGCGCGTCCACCGTCTCCTTCTGATC
>JACQCB010000120.1 GCA_016201805.1 Nitrospirota bacterium
GCCACCGGATGGGCCGCGCCGATGTTCGTGCCGGAAGCCATTGCCGCCACATGAGCTGCCATCGTGATGAACACCCCGGCAGAGGCGGCCCGACCGCCGGAGGGGGCCACAAAGACCACGACGGGGAGCGAGGCGGCGGTAAAGTCTTTCACGATCAGCCGCATGGAGGTGTCCAGGCCGCCAGGGGTATCCAGTTGGACGATCAAGACCTGCGCCTTGTTCGTTTCCGCAAAGGCCAGGGCGTCATGGAGGTACTCGGCTGTCACCGGATTGATAACGCCCTCATAGGTCGCCACCACAACAGGGGCGGCGGCTCCGATGGCTGGAGCAGTCGGTCCCGTGAGAATGAGCAGCGCGAGCGCGGCTAGCGTGGGGAAGAAGAAGGGGAAGCGGCGGACCGAGGTTTTCATAGCACGGTCCCTATGAGGTGCTGCAGCAACTTGGTCGATCATACGGCCACCTCTCTACCCTGTCAAGAAACAGACCGGTCAGGGTCGGTTGAAAAGCCCCCTCTGTTCTCCTATGATGAGTCCATGATGAACAACAGCAGACTCTTGCAGAACGGCCAGCGCATCCACCTGGTGGATAAGAAAGGCCGTCAGTACGCCCTGACGCTGAAGGCGGGCGAGAACTTCCAGTACAGCGGGGAGACGATCCCCCACGACGAACTGATCGGCAAGCCCGATGGCTCCGTGGTGACGTTGTCGCGCGGCAAACGCATGCTCGTCCTCCTGCCCACGTTGGGCGAGTACGTGCTGAAGATGCCGCGTGGCGCCCAGGTCATTTACCCGAAGGACCTGGCGATGATCACGATCTGGGCGGATATCTACCCCGGCGCCCGCGTCTTTGAGGCCGGGACCGGTTCGGGAGCCCTCACCATGGCCTTGCTCCGGGCCGTGGGGGAAGGTGGATCGGTGGTCAGCTACGAGGCGCGCGAAGACTTTGCCAAAACCGCCTTGAAGAATATCGAACGGTACCTCGGGCCGGTTCCCAACTTGACGGCGCGCAGACAAGATGCCGCCGATGGCATCGAGCCGGAGGAAGAGGCCGGAGGGTTCGACCGGGTCGTGCTCGACTTGCCGGAGCCCTGGCGGGTGATTCCGCATGCCGTGCGCGCCCTCCGCTCCGGCGGCCTGTACCTGAGTTATGTGCCCACGATCCCGCAGGTCATGCAGACGGTGGAAGCGCTGGAGCGAGCCGCGGTGTTCGGCCTGATCGAAACCTTCGAGACCTTGTTGCGGACGTGGAATATCAAGGGACGGAGCGTCAGGCCGGATCATCGGATGGTGGCCCACTCCGGATTCATCACCGTGGCCAGAAAAGTCGAACCGGGGCTGTTGCGGACCGGAGCGGCCGAGGCGGAAGCGGAGCCGGGCGACGATTCCGATGCCCAAGGACAAGAAGAGGAGAACGCGGCATGAAGCGCCTGGACGGCACGGTGGCCTTGATCACGGGCGGAGGGGTCGGGATCGGAGAAGCGGTCGCACGGCTGTTTGCCAAGGAAGGGGCGGCAGTCCTCATCACAGGCCGTCGCAAGGACCTCCTGGAGCGGGTCGCCGGGGAGATCGAGCGGAGCGGAGGCCGCGCTCTGGCCGTCGCCGGGAGCGTGGCGGACGAGGCCCACGCGCAAACCGCCGTCATGCAGGCCGTCCGGACGTTCGGCAAACTGAACGTGCTGGTCAACAACGCCGGGATCGGGTCGTTCGGCAAGCTGCTGCATGAAACCGATGACGCCACGTGGAACGAGCTGTTCGCCACCAACCTCACCGGCGCCTTCCGGATGACCCGCGCGGCGCTCCCCGAGATGCTCAAGGCGGGTGGGGGCGCCATCGTGAACGTATCCTCAATCGCCTCCCTCGTCGGCATTCCAACGACCGCCGCCTACAGCGCCACCAAAGGCGGCCTCGATGCGCTCACCCGGTGTACGGCGCTGGACTACGCCAAGCAGGGCATTCGCTGCAACGCGGTGAACCCCGGGCTGGTGAACACCCCGATGGCCGCGCCCCTCATCAATGATCCGGCCCGGCTGGCCCAAGCCATGGCCGCCTATCCCCTCGGCAGACCCGGCACGCCGGAGGAAGTGGCCAAGCTCGTCCTCTACCTGGCCTCCGACGAGTCCTCGTGGGTCACCGGCGGCGTGTTTCCCATCGACGGCGGCATGACGGCGCAGTAAAAAAAATCGCGATGCACGAGATCAATGCCCAGACGAAGCTGTGTGGACTGCTCGGCAACCCGGTGGAGCATTCCCTCTCGCCCGCCATCCACAATGCGGCTTTCCAAAAGCTCGGGCTGAACTTCGTCTATCTCGCGTTCAAGGTCGAGGATCTGGAAGGGGCGATCCGAGGCATCAGGGCTCTAGGCAATTTGCGCGGCTTCAGCGTCACGATCCCTCACAAGGTGGCCGTGATCCCCTACCTGGACGAGGTGGAGCCCACCGCCAGACACATCGGCTCGGTGAACACCATCGTCGTCAACCATGACCGGCTGACCGGCTACAACACCGATGCCTCGGGGGCGATCCGAGCCTTGCAGAACGCCGGCGTCTCGCTGCAAGGCGAGCGGGTCCTGCTGCTGGGGTCAGGAGGGGCCGCGCGGGCCATTGCCTTTGCCTTGGGCATGAAGGGAAAAGTCGGCAGCCTGACGATTTTGGGCGTGGACGAAAAGGAACGGCGTGGCTTGCTCGCGGACCTGCAGGCACGGACCAAGCTCCATGTGGAGGAAGGCCCTATCGACGAGAAGACGCTCCGCCGCAGCCTCGCGGACAACCGCATCCTGCTCCATTGCACGCCGCTCGGCATGCACCCCAAAGTCCAGGACACCTGCGTGCCCGCTGCCTTGCTGGCCCCTCACCTGACGGTCATGGACATCGTCTATAACCCGCTGGAGACGCGACTCCTGCAAGAAGCCAAGGCCGCCGGCTGCCGTACGATCCCAGGTGTGGAGATGTTCCTCTACCAAGCGATCGCCCAGTTCGAACTCTGGACAGGGCAGACGGCCCCGGCCGACGTCATGCGGGCGGTCCTGGTCTCCCGATTCACATGAACATTGTTTTGATCGGCTACCGGGGAACCGGCAAGAGCAGCGTGGGGCAGATTCTGGGCACACGGTTGGGACGCGCACTGATCTCTACCGACGCGGAAGTGATCCGGCGGGCCGGCCTGTCCATCCCCGAGATCGTCAAACAGTCTGGCTGGGACCATTTCCGTGATCTGGAATCGGCAGTCTGCCTGGATTTGGCCGGCAAGGACGGCCTGATCATCGACACGGGCGGTGGGGCGATCCTGAGACCCCAGAACGTGGCAGCCCTCAAGACAAGCGGTGTGCTGTTCTGGCTCACTGCGGAGGTCGCCACCATCACCGAACGGATCGGCGGGGATACCCAGCGCCCGTCCCTGACCGGCACCAAGTCCTTCACCGATGAAGTCGCAGAGGTTCTGCGGGAGCGCCAACCCAAATACGCGGCGGCGGCGGACCATATTATCACAACGGACGGCCGGACTCCGGCCCAGGTGGCCGAGGCGATCCTGGGCAAGCTCTGAAGCCGCCCGGCGATCAATCCCCTCGCGCCTTGACAAGCCCGCAACAGCAATGCTTGTAATAGCCTCATGCGCCCGTAGCTCAATGGATAGAGCATCGGACTTCGGATCCGAGGGCTGGGGGTTCAAGTCCCTCCGGGCGCACCAAATCATAAGACCTCTTTGCACAAGGCCTCCTTGCACAGCGCAGTTTCCTAGGAACGACCCATCGTGTCGTGCTACCATTGCGAGAGCCTGGCATTGAGATAGCACCGCCGGGTCGTTGTAGTCGGGGAGGCGCGTATGCTGCATCTCGTGGTGCTCGCCGCAACCTTGTGGGTCTGTCCTGGAGACGTGTACTTGAACGAGCCACGTCAAGGGTGCCGGCCCTTCCATGAATCGAGCCAGGAAGGGTTCAGCACCGTCCCGGAACCGAAGCCAGGCCTCGCTGACAGCTCCTCTTCCCCATCACCGTCTCCCAACCGTCTTTATGAACAGCGGCAGGAGATCCCTTCCGCTTCTTCCAAAGAATGCGCACTCTATGAAGAATGGCTCACACTCAATTTGAAAACCGACGGCATCGGGGCGCATGACCTGTCGACGGAGGAATTCGAGCGCTGGAGCAATCTGAAGCAGATGTTCTCGGTCACCTCTCCTCCGCTATGCCCGTCCAGGCCGAACCGATAAACGCCTCAGAGGCACCGCGTTAGAGCGGCCTCCTCACCGCTGGGATCAACGGGAGGACACCATGTTCCAACGGAACAGCGTTATCGTCTTTGTCCTGTGGCTATGCACTGTGCTTCTGACTGGCGTCGCCCACGCAACGGTCGACCGCGAAAAACTTCTGAGTGAGCCCGGCGTATACGGGACTTTTGCGGTCTTTCAGGTGCACGAGGACTGGTGGAAGCTCGATCAGGCCTCGCGAAGGGTCGCGGCGGCGGAAATCAAAGGCGTGATCCAGAAGCACGGCGAACGGGTGGCAATCGATACCTACCTGCTCCGGGGTCTGACGGAGAAGGCCGATTTTTTTGTTCGCGTCCACTCAACAGAGCTGATGAGCAACCAACACTTCCTCGTGGACCTGATGGGCACGACCCTCGGCACGTACTTGAAGAACACCGTGACGTTCAACGGCATCGCCAAGAAAGCCAACTACGTTCCCGGCTTCCCGGCCGACCTGCAAACGGCCCTGAAAACACCGCCGGACCCGGGACCGAAACCCTACGCGATCGTCATTCCGATCCGCAAAGATGCCGACTGGTGGCTGTTGGATCAGGCAGCGAGGACGACTCTGATGCAGGAACATGCCGCGGCCACAGTCCCGTATCTGAAGACGGTCAAGCGCAAGCTCTACCATGCGACCGGCCTGGACGACGTGGACTTTATCACCTATTTCGAAACGGCGACGCCGGCCGACTTCAACAATTTGGTGATCGGGCTTGAGCGGACGCGGGAGAATCGGCACAACAAACGATTCGGAAACCCCACGATCCTCGGAACGATCAGGCCATTGGACGAGATCCTCGACATCTTGACTCGTTAGGCGGGGAGCACCGGCGCACATTGCGTTCATGCCGGTTGTGTGTTAAAGTTCTTCCGTGCTTTATCGCGGTCGGGCCGGACGGTGGAGCACGCAACTGGATCTGGCCCGAGAACCGATATTGACTTGCGGTAGGAACCTGAACGGAACGCCTGTCCTGAACGCTGCTCGATTCAACGCACCGTCCCGGCTCTCATTCCCCCCTCATTCCGTCACCTTCAAGACAATGTCTCATCAGTAGAGGAGGTACTATGAGTACCAAGTTGTATGTGGGCGGTCTGCCCTATTCCACCACCGAGGCGGAGTTGAACGAAATCTTCGCCAAAGAGGGCACCGTTGAGTCGGCCCGCGTGATTACGGACAAGTTCACCGGCCAGTCTCGTGGGTTCGGGTTCGTCGAGATGTCCTCCGGCGAAGAAGCCAAGAGGGCCATCACGTCGCTGAACGGCACGCAGTTGGGCGGACGGTCCCTCACCGTGAACGAAGCCAAGCCGCAGGAAAGAAACGGCGGCGGGCGATTCGGCGGCGACAATAGCGGAAGCCGCTTCTAACGTCGTCCGCGGTCATCTGACAGGACCGTCTGGAGGGCTGCGGTACGCCGCGGCCCTCCGTGTTTTCAGCCCCGGATTGCGGGCTTGTTCCCATCCCGCCCCCTGCGGTATGCTCTGGACCGACAATCCTGAGCCTTGCAACCCAGCAACCGAGCCACCACTCCCATGTCCTCGACTCCGCAACCCCACACCCAGGCAGCCGATCTGCTCTACGCCATCCTGCCGCACGCCTTCACACAGACCGCGCTCGAAGAATACGGCATCGACGCCACGCCGGAGCAGGCGCAACAGATCACGCGCGAACTGCTCTCCGTCAACCTTTACTGGGTCCAGAGCGCGTTGCAGACGGTGCTGACCAAGACGGATTGGGAGCGGGTCTTCCAGGCGCTCTGCGAGCGCATCCTCTCCGCCTGGCAGACCGAGCTTGGCCTGAACGAGCAGGACGCGCAGGGCTATTTCGAGGAAGTGGAAGAACGCCGGCAAGCCTATGATCGGATCGTGCAGGAGGGCGGGGCGCCGGTCGCGGTCTTTACGGAGTGCACCGAAATTTTGGAAACAGCCTGGGCGGTGCGATCCGAGGATCGCCCCAAAATCTTGGCCCTGCTCATTGACCTGATCCCGGTCGACGAGATCGGAGAGGTGGTAGACGGGCTCGACTTGGCGAAGACGTAACCGCC
>JACQCB010000100.1 GCA_016201805.1 Nitrospirota bacterium
CCGCCAGGGTGTACTCCGTGTACATGATGCGGAGGTCCTGGTCCACCTGGCTGAGGGCATTGGCGCCCAGCCAGCCGAGGCCCGCGATCAGCAGGCTGACGAGCACCTGGCTCCAGGTCGGTCTGAGATGGAGGAATGGCAATCGACTGGTCACGGTACGGCCTCTTGTTCGTGGCGTCAGAGCCCTGTCGGTCCCTGGTTCATAGGCAGTTCCCTCAATCACTGTAGCAGATCGGCCGAGCACAAAGAAGCCCAGGTTGGATCGCCAACGGGGGCTTCAATCCAGCATGATCCGACGATCCATGTGGGATTTCAAGGTCGGGTCGTTCGAGACGAAGATCACGGACCAAGGTTCTTCTTTCGAGCACAGTCGCCGCAGCAAGGTTTCGCGCAAGCTTTGCTGGATGCTGTGTAGAGTGCCGTCCATGATCAGCAGTTGCGGACGGGTGACGATGGACCGGGCCACCAGAATTCGCAAGACCTGGCTGCTGGTGAAGGCTTTCCCTCTGGCCTTGATCGGGGTCTGCAAGCCCAGCGGAAGCGCGTCCACGTCTTCTTCCATCTCGACGAAGCGCAGGGCCCACAAGACGTCGCTGTAGGAGATCGCAGGACGACCGAGGGTGATGTTTTCTTCCAGCGTGCCGTCGAACAGGGAGAGCCGCGAATATAGGATGAGACCGCGACAGGCATTGAGGGACTCCATAGCCAAATCCCGGACGTCCACGCCGTTGTAACGAATGACGCCGGAGGTCGGCGTATAGAGGCCGGCCAGGACCATGGCCAACGTGGTCTTGCCGGCGGTGCTGTTGGAGAAGATGGCGACTTTTTCACCCGGTGAAATTTCCAGGTCGAGGTGCTGGAAGATCGGGCCGGTTTCCGGATAGGCAAACGAGAGATCTTTGCAGGTCAGCCTGACGCCGTGGATCGTCGGGTCCGGGAGGGGGACGGAAATTTTCGTCGTGTCGCTGTCTTGCGGAAGGGAGAAGAGGAACGACAAGTTCGCCAGCGAGGTAAAGACGAAAAACATGGCGTAGATGCGTCGGGCGACCGTATCGAAGTTCAACAGTAACGTGCTGACGACGACTTCGGCTGCCACGAATTGCCCCAGGGTGATCTGGCCGACGGACAGCAGCCAGCCTGCCATGCCGATCAAGGCGCTATGGCCCAGCGCCTGCCAGACCACTGAGCCCTTGTACTGCCGGTGCAGGATGTCGGAGCGTGTTTTCCTGGCTTTCACGTATTCGTGAACCAGCTCATCGGTTTTTTTCAGTAGGAGCGGTGTGCTGGCCGTGGACTTGAAGGGCAGCAGGTTGTCGGCGATATTCTGCAGCCAGTTCAGCGTCTCGTAATGGAGGTCGCTGACTTTCATCGTGAGCCGGAGCCCGCCCCGGCCGAGGAGGATGATGGCCGTCACAAAGCCCACCAGCAGCAACGAGTTGTAGACCAAGAAGTAGGGGTGGTACATCACCAGCAGCGTCATGCCGACGATGCCGCCGACCGTGACGTTGATCAGATCGACCAGCATGACCGCGAAGGCCCGCGGCATGAACTCGGCTTCGTTGAAATAGTTCACGTAGTGGGTTGCGAAGGTCTCATCCTTGAAACGGGGCAACTGTTTGGTGAGTGCTACTGAGATCCGCGTGTAAAGCCGCTGGGCGAGAATATCGACGGTTCGTGATTGTAAGACCTTCAACCCGCCGACGAAGATCAGGGTGATCGCCATGATGCCGACGAGGGTGAGGATCATGATCGGCTGGATCGCGTAGGCGAAGGTGTTGACCATCTCTTGAACCGTGAGGGGGATGATCAGCGAAAAGAGGCCGATGGCCAACGCGTAGGAGGCGTTCAAAGCGAAGATTTTCCTTTCAAGACGAAGGAGTAAGCCCAGGCGGGCGATCGTGTTCCACATGAGGCCGGTCTGGCTCGGCTGATATTCTGGGCTGCCGGAAGGCATGGAATCTGTCCTTATCGCTCCTGCCGTTTACGCGCGCGTCACTTGTCGAACGGCCGATAGCTGACCGGAATGGCGGTGCTCGGCGTCTTCGCCCAAGCTCCGGTGGCCCACTGATAGAGCGCCAGGGCTTTTTGGTAGTCCGCCAAGGCCCTGATCCATTGCCCCTCCGAATCCACGGAGTTTCGCTCGCGAAGGTTCACGAACAGTACGCTGGTGGCGCCCATGCTGAACCGGAACCGTTCCCCTTCCTCCAGGGTTTTGGCCAGTTGGAAGGACTGGAACGAGGCGGCGATCCGCTCCTTGGCCCGTTCGATGGCGGAGAGGGCGTTATCCACGTCCACGAGGACCTGCTGTTCGCGGAACTTCTGGATGAGGACGAAGCGGTCCGCCTTGCCCTGGGCCTCCAGCATCTCGCCGGTGGAGCGTCGCTGGAGGAAGGGGACTCTGAGTTCCGCTCCGAAGCGATACCCGAGCCCGAGGACGAATTTTTCCGGTGTTCTCGAAGGGGACGCCTCCAGGTCGAGGCTGGGCAGCAGATTGTTCTTGGCCAGTTCCAGATCGATATTGTTCAGCTTCGCCTCGATGTCCACCTCGCGGACCTCCGGTCTGGCCGACCGAGCATTGAGCTTGTCCGCCCGCACCGTTTCCGGCGAGGGCAGAGAGATCTGTTTGGGAAATTCAGGCACCCGTTCTCCACCCGGAGCCGCCGGCACGTTGTGGTCCCAGAGGTACATCGACAGCTTGTACTGTTCCTGCTCGACCATCCGCATGGCGGCGGCCAGGCCTTCTTTCCGACGCTGCACTTCCTGGTTGGCCTCGACCGCATCGAGCGGCGCGACCGCGCCGGCCTTGGCGCGTTGTTCGATTTGTTTCATCCGGTCTTCCGCCACCTTGAGCGCGCGTTTGTGGACATCCGCCAGTTTCCAGGCGGAAACCCAGTCCCAATACTGGGTGGCCCCACCCAGAAGCAAGTCCTGCCTGGTCTTGGCGATCTGGATGTCGGCCCGTGGATCGGCCAGTCCGGACCGCTGCAGTTCCGCATTTTCAGGGTTGACCATGAGCCCGCGAAGCAATGGGACGAAGGCGCCCAACAACACCTGCCGGCTGCTGTTGGAGAAGCCCAGGTCTGGAATTTTGGCCGCGCCGATGGCTTCCCGCACACCCGCCATGCCTCTGATGCCGGTGGGCGACCGCATGTCCAAAAAGGTGTCGTTGAAGCCGACGGATTGAGTCCCCAGGGCGGGGTTGGTGCTGGAGATGAACCGCTCGATTTCCATGTCGTTGACCAGCGACGGTTCGAAGGCGCCCAGAGCTTTCAGCAACCGCCCCCTCGCGACGACTTTGTCGGTACCGGCTCCCTGCAAAAGCGGATGGGTCCGGTCCACCCAGGACAAGACTTCGTCAAGCGAGAGGGGAATGGGAGGCAGCCCGGTCTTTTGCGTGCCTGATGGCGCAGCCAACGGCGCGGGCAGTGGCTTGCCGGTTTCAGGCGACGCGGACCAAGCCGCGCCCGACAGTCCCAACAGGAACGCCACGATCATCGAATATTGGATGTATGGTGGCGGCATCGTACTCTCACCCGCGTCCTGCGTCGGCCCTGACGATGGTGTCTCGGGGCCGGCCAGACGATCGAGTTGATGGTTCGGGAGTTAGGTTCCTCGGACCATGGATCGTTCGTCGAACAAAGGCAACGGACTATTTCGTGCTCAGACCGGCTTTGGGCATGAGCGTGTCCAACAATGAGGGAGGTCCCTCTTCGTAGTCCGGCGGGAACAGGTTAAACCGGCGCCAGATTTCGTACCAGAGGGGCACCCGATTCAAAATGACCCAGCCCATGACCTTGGTCCCCTGTCTCACGTGAGCCTGCTCCGGCCACGCTCGTTCGTCAGGGTCCGGGACGACCCAGAATCGGTAGTTGCCTTTTCCGTCGTCCACCTGGTCCACGACCTTGATCACACCGTCGAACGTCCCTGCCATGAGCTCCGGCCAGGCGGGCAGTGGAATAGCCGGGATGCCGTAGAACAGCAGCCGGACCTTCCGGCCGGTATTGAGGAGCGGAGCATCCAGCCCAGCGGCGACCAGTTCCACCGCCTTGTCCGAGCTGGTCGGCGAGATGCGCATCAGTTTATCGCCCGGCTTGACCGTTTCCCCCACGCCCACTTCGGCCATGCGTACCACGGTCCCGTCGGTCGGGGCGAGGATGCGACTGGCGATTCTCCGTTGCGTGGCGTTGGAGAGGCGAAGACTCACGGCGGCCAACTGGTCCGCCGCTCGTGAAGCCTCGGCCAGAGCGCCGGCCCGCGCGGCCTCCGCTTCCATGAGGCGCTGCAAGACCTCGGCGCTGACCTGGTCGCGCCCGAAGCTCAAGGCGCGCATGGCTTGCTGGGATTCCTTCAGCATGGCCTCGGCGCCTTTGAAGTCGGCTTTGCTGGCAATGGCCGCCTGGATGGACAATTCTAATTCCCGCTGGGACACCAACCCCTGTTCGGCCAGTTGTTTATTGCGGTTCACGTTCAACTCGGCTGTGTCCAGGGCGATCTTGGCGGAGATCACGCGTTGGTCGGCGGCGCGGACTTTGTTTTCCGCCTCGAGCACGCGGGCCTCGGCGGACGGCACGGCCGCCCTGACGAGATTATTCATTTCCTTGATGCGTCGGGTCAGCTCGTCGGCCCGTTCCAAGGCCGCCTTGCGGTTCTGCTCCAGCGCCGTTTTTTGTTGCTCCAGGAGCGACAGGAGGTCTGGCGCCATGAAACTCGGGTCCACGTCGCTCAATTCGAGAATCAGTTCCCCCTGCTTCACCCGGCTGCCTTCGAAGACGTGCCATTTCGTGATGCGGGCGATAATCTGCGCCTCGATATCCTGCGGTCGTTCGTAGGGCGTGTAGGCGGAGAGTTGTCCGGTGGCGATCACGGTCTGGGTCCAGGGAATAAAGGCGATCGCCACGAAAAGGAGCAACAGGAGCTTGATGGCGATTCTGCCGTATCTGCGGAGGTAGTCCGGGATGCGTGCCAGTTCCCAGGCGCGGAGTTGCGTGGAGGTGGCAAAATCGTCGATCTCAATGTCATCCAACCCCGTCGGCAGATCGACGAGCGCCTTGACCTTCCCTTTGATGCTATTACGAATGCTCGGCATAGAGTATCTTAGCCAACCATAACCGGTTAGCATCATAGAGGATTCACCAGTATTGGTCAATTGTTTGGCTGCCTGGGAAAGGGGCGTCGATCCGCATGCTTTGCCCCGGCCGGCCGGTGGTTTCGCCTTGACCCCCGCGTCGGAGAAACGCTAAGGTGGGGCGTCACTTAGAGGGTATCCTCCGCACGAGGCTATACGGACCTCATGAATTGACGGGGAAGATGATGGCAGGTCGGTCCAAACAACCGTCGAAGAAAGCTGTAGGACGAGGGCGCATCTTACCGCTGGTCGGCGTGCTGGGCGGGAGCAAAAGCGACTTCCCTGTGTTGGAGAAAGCCGTGGCCATGCTGGCGCAATTGGGGGTGCCGAGCGAACTCTTGGTGGTGTCGGCCCACCGGACGCCGGATCGTCTTTTTGCCTATGCGGAGCAGGCCTTCGGGCGAGGTATCGAGGTCATCATTGCCGGGGCGGGAGGCGCCGCGCATCTGCCGGGCATGCTGGCA
>JACQCB010000115.1 GCA_016201805.1 Nitrospirota bacterium
CCTCCACCAGCTCAAGGAACAGCCCCGTCGCAGGCCCGCCCTTGTGCAGTTGCCCGGTCGAATGGAGATAGCGAGGCCCGTAGCCCACCGTCGTGGGCAATCGGTATCTGAGCAACAGCCTTCGGCGGAGGACCTTGAGCGCCGCATCGGCCTCCACCGAGGGACACATGTAGGCCAGGATAGCCACGTACTTGCCCGGCCCGGCCTGTTTCATCAGGTCGGCCAGCGTCTGGTCCGTCGGCACGAGCGGCATTCGGCCTGTGAGTTGGACCTCGTCCAGAATCCGTTTCGTGTTCTCTTTGCTCTCTTGCACGTTGGGCTGATCGAAGGGATGGATGCCGAGCAAACGGCCCGCCACAGCCGTGGCGAATTCCCAGAGGAAAAATTGACCGGCCAGATCATAGCGATCCCGCAGCACCAACTGGACCACCGGGTGGCCGGCCCGTTCCAGGGCCTTGACGTGCCGATCCGTCCCCTTGTTGGCATCCCCGTTCAGGCGCAGATAGACAAACAACCGGTCATGCCCGTAGGCAGTCGGCGAGACCAACGGCTCCTCAGCGATCGGAATCAGCCCCTTGCCTTCTTTGCCGGTACTCTCAGCCAGCAACTGTTCCGCCCAGAGGCCGAAGGTCTTCACTTTGGGGGACGTAATCAGGGTAACCTTGTCTCGTCCCGATCGGCCGAGCGTCCCCATGATCGCCCCCAGATGAGCCCCGGGGTTGTCCTGAAGCAGGCGGTCCGGCCCGCAGGCGTTGGCCATCTCGATGCCACGCCCGACCAAGGTGTCCAGATCCAACCCCAGCAACGCAGCCGGCACGAGACCAAAATGGGAGAGGACGGAATACCGTCCGCCGATGTCCGGTTGATTCGTAAAGGTCGTCAAGAATCCGCGCTGCCGCGCCAGGGCAGCCAAACCGGTGTCGGGGTCCGTGACGGCGATAAACTGCTTTCCGCCCTTGTTCCCGCGAGTGGTCTCCACGAGGCGCCAGAAGTGGGCGAAGAGCGACATGACCTCGATCGTGCCGCCGGACTTACTGGCCAGGATGAAGAGGGTGGTGGCAGGCCGAATCGCTTTCGTGACCTCGCGCACAAGCGACGGCACCGTGGAGTCCAGTACGAAGAGGCGAGGAAAGCCACGGGTGGAGCCGAATGTACACCGCAGCACCTCGGGCCCCAGACTGCTGCCGCCCATCCCCAGCAGCACGACATGGCTATAGCCGTCGTCTCGCACGGATTGGGCAAAGGCTTTCAGCGGTCCGACTTGTTCGCGCATCTGCTCGGCCACCATCAGCCAGCCGAGCCGATTCGTGATCTCCGTCGGAGTCGGCTTCCAGAGCGTATAGTCCTTGGCCCAGAGACGGGACACCACGCGCGCCGCCGCCATCTCAATCAGAGCGGCGTTCACATCAGCCTGCAGAGGGCCCAGATGCGCATTGAGTCTGCTGTCCGGCATCATTTGCCTCCCATCCCGACTCTTAGCTAGAGACTCCGGCACTTGAACGATTCCCCAAACCAAATGCGTATCTTAGGCGGGCAGCCAACAAAAGGCAATCGGCTTGGTGCCGAGCGACAAGCGGACGAGGGCGTGAAAAGCGGACTTGCCGGTGGTGCTTTGTCGGAGGGCGGCGTTTACGGAAGCGTTATCTTCCCGATCAGCAGCGGCATCCCATCGGTCACCGACCACGCGAGGGATCGTGCGGCCTCCGGCGAGAGCGTGAGACGTAGCACAGGCCCTGCGGCCGTGGGTTCATTCGAGGCAGCCAGCCGAGTCCATGCCCCGAGGCGCGTCCACCATTCGCGCAACCGACTCCAAGCCCAGAGCCACGGCTGCTCACGAATCGCGGGCGCGACGACGAGGAACAAGCCCGGATCATAGACCAGCAGGTACTCGGCCGGCATGTCCTCCAAGCCGATCGGCTCCAGGGAAGGATCATGGCCGGGAACGGCTTTGGGACGGGTCACGGTGGGCCTGGCACGCAGACGAAACAGGCCGGAAACCGATTGCGCTCCAGACACGCGCCACGTCTTGATGGGGAAGCGGTGCAACTCGACCCCGCGTCCTTTGATAAAGAGGAGCTTTTCGCCCAAATCCAGCACCACGTAAATTTGCGGCCGAGAGGCCAGCTTGATCTCTTCTTCCAAGAGACGATTGGCCTCGCGGAGCAACTCCAGGTCGTCCTGGTCGATCCGGCTTGGCTTGGCCGGGGAGTCGGTATCAGGAGACGAGGATTCCGCCGCCAGTGCGGGGACGCTCAGCCCAAGGATCAGCAGGAATAGTCCGATGACGATTGTGTGAAAGACGCGGCTTGTGATCGCAAGAGGAACGTTCTGTCGTAGCAGGATGGCCGATCTCCGAACCTCGCGCATGCTCCAGGTTGAACCCATCGCGTCAAAAAATCATGACCGGAGTCCCGACCTTCGACAGTCGATGCACCGTTCGGAGATCCTCATCGCTCAAGCGGATGCAGCCATGGGTCACGTTCTTGCCCAAGAGCCTCGTGTAGAGGGTGCCGTGGATGAAATACCCCTTGCCGAAGCCCAAGGCATATTCACCCAGAATCCCCGGCTCCAGACGTGACGCCTGGTCCTTCGGCACTTTCAGGCCCTCTTCGAGAAAGGCCCAGTCCGGCTTCACCCAGACCGGGTTCGTCAGCCGTGACTGTATCTTGAACTCGCCCCGCGGCGTGTCGAACACCCACTGCGTCCCGGGGCGATCAGGGTGGTCCAAAATGGTGCCGCTGCCGGTCGAGGCAATCGCCATCAGCAAGACCTCTTGACGGCGCTTCACGATGAGTAGGTTGCGCGCGGTATCGACGACGATGTAGGGACTGTCCGGCGCCTGTTGTTCCAATTGCCGCTTGAGGGCGGCATACCGAGCCCGGAGGGATTCGGGACCGTCCGCTTGCTTTCGATTTGGCGGCACCTGCCGTTCCTGTGCCGCCGGCTCCTCTCCCGCTTCAAGGGGAGATCCACCCGGGCAGACCACCAGCAAAAATCCGCCGACGGCCAGCAGCACCGTCACGGGAACCTTGGCAAGCCCTCGCTTCGTACGTCCCCTCACGGATGGCTACCCTCGTTCAGATTGTTCCAATCCCGTCAGCGCCACCGCCACGGCATTCGTCACGTTGACCGCTCCCACAATCGTCACCGGCGCGCCCTCGTCGATCGCCTCGAACAGGGCATCGATCTGATGGTTGTCCAGCATGATGCAGCCGAGTGTCTGGCTGAGGGCGCGGTCATTGCCCCCGTGGATTTCAATTTGCCCGCCGATCGTTGCGGACACTGGAATGGCTCCGGCCACGCGGGCCCTCTGGAATCGCCGGCGGTCGTCACGATTCGGATAGTCCAGCAACAGGGCCCGATAAAACTTGGTCTGACCGTGGTCCCGTTTCCTGATGACCCGATACTGCCCTTCCGGAGTTGCTCCGTCCCCCTGATAGCGTTTTTCCAGTATACCATTGAAACCGAGTTCGACCGGATAGGAAACAATTTGGCGACCATTCCGGTACAGCGTCAGCCGGCGATCGGCCTTGCTGACCACGATGGCGGTTCTCTGGTGCGTCCGCGACCATTCGACGGTACGGCGGACCATTTGGCGCCAGACTCCCACCCGCCGCTCGTCGGCGTAGTATCCTAATTCTTTGCTCAGCCGGCCGATCTGTTCATCCATGAGCTCGGACGCCTTTTGAGCCGCGTGCAAGGACCGTGAAAACGATCCTTGCTCCAAGAACGCCCGCGCCTGTTTGACCAGCAGTTCCGTCTCAATCGGTTGTTGTCCCAGCACCACACGGCTGCCCATCTCATCGATGCCGGCGGTGAAGAGGCGCAGCCGTTCTTCCAACGACGCAAGGCGCGATTCGGCCGAGCGACGTTCAGCCTCTTTTCGCTGAGCCGCCGCTGACGCAACCCGCTCGCCTTGCTCCTGAACCTTGTGCAAGTCGGCAACCAGTTGGTTGGTTTCCCACGGCCACCGAATGACATCTTGTTCGGAAAGAATCCGCCCCTTCACCGCGACCCACTGCTCGACAAACTTCGCGTACTCCTCCGGGGCGAACTCCACCCCCCGGGCCTCCACGAGTTGTCGGTCCACGGTCTCGACGGCCTGGAGCAACTCAGGCGGGGCCTTCTGCACACAGGCCGAAAGCCCCAACATGAGGAACATCCAGGCCGCCCGAAACCGCAGCCTTCTGTCAGATCGCATGGTCATGACTGTCCCGCCTGAACGACGACGTTACTTCTTCTTGCCCTTCTTGGCGCTTCCGACCTTGGCCAACGCGCTTTGGATTTCAGCCGAAACCGCCTGGCTCTTTTCCTGAATGGCCTTGGCCTTTGTCTGCGCGGCCAAATAATCGCCCGCATCGATCGCCGCCTGCACTTCGGCCAGAGAGGCGGTCAACCCCTGGGCATCCGCCTTGATGGCTTCCAACGCAGCCCGATCCTTTCCAACCGGCGCCTTGGCCACAAGCCCCTGCGTCGTCTTGACCGCTTCCTGCGCCGTCTGCTGGGCTTGAACGGCTACAACCTTGGCTTCCTCTTTCTTCTTGGCGGTCTCCGCAGTCACCCGCACCGCATCCGCCTGAACCGTGGTCAGCAACTGCTCGGCCTTTTCGTAATCGCGGGTAAAGGCAAACTTGGCATCCTGCTCCGCAATCTCTTTCTTGGCATTATTCAACATGCCTTCCAGTTTGGCAAAATCTTCCGCCAAATAGCTCGGCGCCCCGGCTGTACGAGTTTCATTGACTGCCTTGTCGGCCGCCTCAAGCTTTTCCGTCGGAGCCTTGGCACAACCAACGGCCAGCATCAACATCGGCGCCAGCACGAACATACCCCATCGCTTCATCGCACTCTCCTCCTGTATCAGCTTGCCGTTACGTCGTATCCAGATTTGTCTCTGTGGTGGGAGGCCGTTGATCTTCTGAACGGGGATCCGGATACGACGTACGAAGCTCGTCACGCACATTTATGGATATGGATGGTCTGCGGAAAAGGGACCGGCCCCCCTCGATCGAACGACTCGACCGAGGGGGCCAGCCTCACCGGGAAGGCTTCCATTACTTCTTTTCGGCCTTCTTTCCCTTTTCTTTCTTCTCGGCCTTCTTCTCCGCCTTCTTCTCCGCTGCCGGAGCCGCAGGAGCCGCCGGAGCTGCCGCTGCCGGAGCCGCAGAAGCCGGGGCCGCCTTTTCTTCGGCCTGGACGAACGTCACCGCACCGAACATCAACCCAACAACCAACGCCATCGTCGTAGTAAACAGCTTCATAGATTTTCACCCCCTTTCATCATCATCTCGCCTCGGTCGAAACAGAGGCGGCACATAAAAAATCAGGTACCTCGGACCAGTCCACGCAATCTCGGTGCCAATACGTGATAAAAGATGCCCTCTCTTAATCCCCGCAAGCAATATAGGCTTTATCAAAAATGAGCAAGGGGAATACCAAAATTCTCAGACCTCTAATGTGGCAGAATAGCCATCGGAGAACCAAACCGCCTCACGATGCTCTCTCTTGAAAACTCCTACTCTTTAAACGTGCGCCACCGCGTAGGGGCCATAATTTATGTAGCGCCCGCGATTGACACAGGGAGACATGGCACCTATAATGACCTGCTTTTTCGAATCGACCGATAGGAAGGAGGAAACTGATGTCGTTTACATCTCGGCAACCGTCGAATTTAAAAAGAAAAAGGGACCATGGGTTCAGAAAACGGATGAGCACCAAGAACGGCCGAAAAGTCTTGGCTCGTCGGCGGGCCAAAGGGCGAGCGAGGCTGGCAGTATAGCACTCTAGGGGTACTCCTAGGATGATCAGACCGCCGGGAGATCGTCTGTTCTTCCTGCGGAACAGCGTAGAGATTGAGCGTGTCAAACGGGATGGGCGCCGGCTTCAGACCCCACTGTTCAACCTCGTCTCTTGCCCAGCCAAATCGCTCGCCACTCAGCCAACCAGGATCGGCGTGATCGTCGGAAAGCGCTTGGGCGCAGCGGTGGCACGGAATCGCGCGAAGCGGATATTCCGCGAGCTGGCGCGGCATTGTCGGCCCCAACTGGTTGCCGGCCATGACGTCCTGATTTTCCCCAGGCGTGAGGCGCTCAAGGTCCGTTACGCACAGCTTCGGGATGCATGGGTGGAGGCTCTGCGGCGTAAACAGTTGCTGAAGCCTGAATCGGATCTTCTATGCGACGCATCTGTTTCGGTTTGATCGGTCTCTATCAACGATGGGTGTCGCCTTTCCTGCCATCTGCCTGCCGGTTTGAGCCGACTTGCTCCCACTATGCAGAAGAGGCCATCCGGCAACATGGCGTGCTGCGCGGACTGGGTCAGGCGATCCTTCGGCTTTTGAAATGTCATCCTTTCCACCCTGGCGGGTATGATCCTGTTCAATAGTTCGCGCGTACGGTTACCGGACGCCCCGACGCTGATCCGCGAACGGGTTTCTCGACACTACAAGACCGGGGACCGACACGCGAACGAGCAGTAGAACAATGAATGCGGGAACGCTCTAGGAGTATCGTTACAGATGGAAAAGAGAGTGGTGGTGTTCTTAATCCTCGCGCTCGCGATCATCCTCGGATACGACTATCTGTTGAAGCAGATGGGCCTTATACCACAATCCACCCAGTCCAGCCAGGAAAGCGAGAACCGGACCGCTCAAGGCCTCTCGGCAGAGCGCCCCTCGGCGAGTGCCGTGCCTGGTTCCGCTAGAACGGAGCCATCCGCAACCGCCCCGACTGAGACAGCCGGCGCACCCACCCGCTCGGAGGAACCGCCGACTGCGCCGGCGCTGGCGGAACAGGGGCAGGAAGTCTCAACCGATCTGTTTCGGGCAGTCTTCACCAACCGTGGCGCCGAGATCAAGAGTTGGGAGCTGACGCGTTACTCGACGGGAGACCACGGCAACACCAAGCCCATTCAGCTCATGTATGCCGGGGGCAAATTTGCCGGACCCTTGGCGATCCGGACGGCTGACCCCGCCGTCAGCAAGCAATTGCGGGAGGGCCTGTACCACGTCGAACGAGATTTCTCCACGCTCGACGCCGCCCATCCCACAGGCCGCCTAACCTTTACCTACCACCATCCTGAGACCGGCCTTCGGGTGACGAAGCAATTCACCTTCCACCATCAGAGCTACATGGTCGACATCGCCGTGAAAACGGAAGGACTCTCAGGCCCTCTTGATATCGGCTTGGGGACCAACTTCGGCGTCGTGGAATGGGGCGAAGGGTTCATCGGGCTGATCGGGCCGGCCTCCTGGGTGGACGACAAGATCGAGAAAGACACGCCGGAAACGGAGGCGGAACGGAAAGGCTCGGTCCGCTGGGTCGCGTTGCAAGACAAGTATTTCTTGAGCGTGCTGATCCCCACCGGCGCAACGGCCGCCGTGATCAAGAAGGAAGGGGAGAAGCTCGTCTCCGCCGGCGTCCGGTTTGTCGCGCCGGCCCCAACCTCGCTCTCCATGCAGTTATACGCCGGCCCCAAAGAATTCGACACGCTGAAAGCCTTGAACCTCGGGCTGGAAGACACGATCGACTTCGGCTGGTTCATCTACGGCAGTTGGGGAATCGTCAAGGCCGTCGCCAAGCCGCTCTTTTATGTCCTCCGTTTCATCAACGACGTCACCCACAATTACGGGATCACCATCATCCTGCTGACCGTCGCCCTCAAGCTGCTCTTCGTCCCCCTGCAGTACAAGAGCTACAAGTCCATGAAGGACATGCAACTCGTCCAGCCGAAGGTGGTGGCCCTCCAGGCCAAGTTCAAGGACGACCGGGATCGGCTCAACAAGGAGTTGATCAAACTCTACCGCGACCACAAAGTGAACCCCGTCGGGGGCTGCCTGCCGATGCTCCTGCAGATGCCGGTCTTCGTCGCACTGTTCAACATCCTCTACATGACCATCGACTTGCGCCAGGCTCCCTTCCTCCTCTGGGTCGCCGACCTGTCGGTGCAGGACCCCTACTACGTCCTCCCGATCCTGATGGGGATTTCGATGGTGGTGCAGCAAAAGATCATGCCCACCACCATGGACCCGACCCAGGCCAAGATCATGCTGTTGCTGCCGGCCTTCATGACCGTCCTCTTTCTGACCTTCCCCGCCGGCCTGGTGCTCTACTGGCTCACCAACAACGTGCTCACCATCACCCAACAGTTCGTCACGGACCGGTATATTTTCAAAAAACCGACCTTCGCCGCCGCCGTCGAGCCGGCCGCAGAGGGTGAGTCCGCCGATAGCCAGAAGCCGAACGGCAAGCGAAAGAAGAACTTCGACATCGAACCCTAGGCAGGCCGGGTATGAGCGGGCCCTTGCAGGATACGATCTGCGCCATCGCAACCCCCGTGGGAGAGGGCGGCATCGGCATCTTACGCCTCAGCGGGGAGAAAGCCATTGAGGTGGCAGCCGGCCTCGTTTGGCTCCGATCCGGCAAACCTCTGGCCTCGGCCCGCAGCCACCGGCTGTATCACGCGGACATTCTTGAGGGCGCGGCCGGCCGGTCCCCTGGGGGACAGCCCCACCCTTCCCGTCCGATTGACGAAGGGCTGGTGGTCGTCATGCGGGCGCCCCATTCTTACACAGCGGAAAACATCGTCGAGTTGCACTGTCACGGAGGCCCCTTCGTGCTCCAGGCCGTTTGCGAAGCGATGGTTCGTGCCGGGGCCAGGATGGCCGAGCCGGGCGAGTTCACCAAACGTGCGTTCCTGAACGGACGCCTGGACCTCGCGCAGGCTGAGGCGGTCTTGGACACCATCCGTTCTAAAACGGCCGGCAGCCTGAGACTGGCACAGGAACAGTTGCGGGGCGGCCTGTCACAAGAAGTCAATCGGCTGCGCGACACACTCATCCGTCTACTCGCGCACGTCGAAGCAGCCATCGACTTCACGGAAGAAGACATCGCCTTCATCCAGCCGCAAGAACTGGCCGATGGGATCCAACGCACGATGGCCGAGATCGCCCGCCTGGCCGAAACCTGTCGCGAAGGGCGCATCCTTCGCGAGGGAGCCACGGCGGCCATTATCGGTCACCCGAACGTAGGCAAATCCAGCCTGCTGAATGCGTTGCTGATGGCCGACCGCGCCATTGTCACCCCGATACCCGGCACGACCCGCGACGTGATCGAGGAGTTGGTGAATATCAGAGGCGTGCCCGTTCGCTTGTTGGATACAGCGGGATTGCGGCAGGCAGACGATCCGGTGGAGCAGGAAGGGGTTCGACGCAGTCAGGCGGCAATGGAACGAGCGGAGGTGCTGCTGATCGTGCTGGACGGCTCGCTGCCGCTCAGCGAAGCGGATCGGAGGCTGTTTGCCAGGCATCCCGACAAAAAGCGGCTGGTGGCCATTAACAAGTGCGACCTTCCCTCTCGGATGACACAATCTGAGTTGGCCGAGCTGACCGCCCTTGCCGGGGCTCCCGAACCGGAAAGGGCTGAGACGGTTCCCATCATTCACGTCTCTGCCAAAACCGGCGAAGGGCTGGATCGCTTGCGGGACGCCATTCGCATGAGACTCCTGAGGGTGAACTTCGAGCCTGGCGAGGCTGCACTGGTGTCCAGCGTGAGACACCAGGCCGCGTTGCTGAAAGCGAAGGATGCGCTGGGCGCCACGGCATCGTCCGTAGAGAGGGCGCTGTCCGGGGAATTCGTGGCTGTGGATCTTCGCGCCGCGATCAACGCCCTCGGAGAAATCACCGGCGCGGTATCGACAGATGACATTCTGGACCGTATCTTTCGTGATTTCTGCATCGGGAAATAGAACGGCCGTCTGCGATCAACTTTCAGCGGCCGGCTCCTAGGAAATCGAGAGCGGCGCCTTTTCCGAAACTGATAGCTGATAACTCTTATGGCTTTGCAATACGACATAGTCGTGGTGGGCGGAGGCCATGCCGGCTGTGAAGCGGCGCTCGCGGGGGCCCGAATGGGGGCGACGGTCCTCTTGCTGACCATGGAAGAGGCTAAGATCGGCCAGATGTCCTGCAACCCCGCCATCGGCGGCATTGCCAAAGGCCATCTGGTCAAGGAAATCGACGCGCTGGGCGGGGAAATGGCCCGTAACACCGACCTGGCCGGCATTCAATTCCGCATGATCAACACCAGCAAGGGGCCGGCCGTCCGGGCCCTGCGCGCCCAATGCGACAAGCGACTCTACCGTCGGACGATGCAGGAGACGCTCCGCCGCCAACCGGGTCTCCGGATCGCGTGCGGCACGGTGGACCGTCTGGTCACGCACGGGGGGGCCGTCACCGGCATCGTCACAGATGCAGGGGCCGAAATTGCCACGAGGGCCGTGGTGCTTACATCGGGGACATTCCTTAAGGGATTAATCCACATAGGCCTGAGCCACTTTCC
>JACQCB010000113.1 GCA_016201805.1 Nitrospirota bacterium
GGGGGCCGCCGTAATCGGCCCGACCGGCGTCGTCCCGCCGGTTGGGAACGTCGCCAGCAGGACTGTGGGAGCCCGATAAGCTCCCGAAACGATCCCCCATGCCGAGGGACTCACCGCAACGCCGAACGGGAACGTGCCCCCGGTCGTCAGACGATACAGCTTCCCGGCCCAACTCGGGCTACTCCCGTTGTTGATGACGTTGCCCAGGTAGGCCGCATCTGTCCGGAAGTCCAGGTCCGCATCCAGCGCAACCACATCCCCCATGAAGGAATTCAGATCGCTCGTGGGAAACGAAGACACGAGGTTGGCTCCCGTGGCAGGATCCTTCGGGCCGGTTTGCAGATCGACGACAAAAATCTTACCGGTCTGGGCGCTGCTTCCGTCATAGCCGGTCGGACCGGAGCCCACGAGCATGAACCACTTCGCATCGCTGTTGTCGGTCTTGCAACCGGAGGTCGAACAGGCCGGCTTCACGCGCAGCACGGTCGGATAGCCGGTCGAGAGCCCCAGAGTGGAATCGGTGAAACTCCACAGAAGCACCGGGCTCTTGTCCGGATTGGTGATATCCAAAACGAAATACGCTGTGTAGAAGGTCCGCGTCTGCGTTCCGCTGCCGAAATCGGCCGTCACGGTCATGGGCGGCGCGCCGGTGGTGGAGGTGCAGGACCCGCAACTGCCGCCCAGTCGCATGCCCCCGATCAAGATCGTTCCCCACCCGTTCGGGTGGTCCGCATCCGGGGTGAAAATGCGGGCGTCCGTCACCTTGGGCTTCAAGTCCACGTAATAGACATGGGTATAGTCGGTCTGTGCCAGCCAGCGCAGGTGCGGGAGGAGCTGATACGGAATGAACCCCCACAGTTCCTGCCCCAGCAACGATCCGCCGCTGTTGTCGCTAGCCGTCCTGGTGAAATACCCATGTTCCGTGGCAGAGGTGGCGGGGTCGTCGCCCTTGTGATAGAATCCTGCGTTGAAGGCATGCAGCATCCCATCGTTGGCCCCCACATAGGCCACCTGGCGGCGGCTCTTATATTGCTGGAAGAATGCCGTATAACTGGCATCCCCGTAAATCAGGTCATAGCGCTCCCTGGGAGCCCCCACCACTGTCGGTGTAGAATTCACAGGATCACCGTACTTCCACACCTTCACCACGCTGGCCCCGGCGTCATCCTTAACCGTCAACTGCCGGTCTCGCAAGCCGGAGACCTGAGTGCCTCGGATGAAGTTAATGATGTTGGACGCCGAGTACGTCGCTGCATCGGCCCGTAAGTAGGGGCCCATCGTCGTGGCGTTGGCCGTGGTGAAGGGAATCTGCTCCCCCGCATCCACGACGCCGTTGTTGTTGGCATCCACCCAGGTCAGGATCGTGCGGCTGGCTGGATCGATCAGAGCCAGTCTTCGACCCGCTTCCCAGATAGGCTTGGCTTGCGTCATCCCGACGGTCTGGAAGGGAGACACCGTATCCGCCTTGCCGTCTCCGTCGAGGTCCTGATATTGATCCAGCAAGACATTGTTGGTGGCAGAATCAAACCGCGCCTTGACGATGTAATCGTTTTGATAGATCAGCTTGCCGTCCCCATCGGTATCTTCCCGGATATTTCCGAATTCATCGATGAAAAGCCCTTGCGTATAGCCCGTCCACGTGATCTCGTTGAGCCCTTCGAAGGTGCTCGGGAAAAAGAAGGCCTGATAGAGAGCCCCGTCTCCCGTAGCTGATGTAGCCAAGACAGCGACGGAGGTCCCCGAAGCTCCTTTCTTCAGAATGTCCGCAATGGCCCTCTTCACCGTAGCTTCCAAGTCGCCGCCATCCGAGGCGTCGAAAAACGCGTCCGGCGTACAGTCCTTGTCGGCATCCCATTCTGGGCTGCTGGTGCCGGAAGTACCGGGAGTGCCGAGCATAGACCCGGTTGGATAGGTACAAGTCTGGCCCGTGGCATCGGGCTGGCCGTTTGCGTTCTGATCTTCGAAGGCTCCGTATTTGGCCGCGGAGGCCAACAAAGCCGCCCCTGCCGCCCCCCCCATCGAATTGACGGCATAGAAAGCGACGGACTGGGTTCCGGTCAGATCGGACCTCAGATCATGGGTATGGGCCCAAAAGGCAATGTCGTCGAGACGATCCCCTGTTGCCGCAGTGGTCACGATACCGACATTGGGCGCGGAAACGCCAAAGGGATCTGAAAACCCCGGTATCTGCACGCCGGGCGTGTTTCCGTCCGAGTCGGCAATACCGGGACTGATCATCAACACGAAGCTCTTGCAACAAGAGACCATCTGGGCATTGCTGACAAAATAAAAGGGATCGCCTTGCGCCCCGACGCTTGCCGTAAAGGCGGCGGGGTTGTTACTCGTGTAACAGGCCCCTTGCGCATTGCGGTAGAGACACAAGCCTTCGTACAGACCTTCCGACAAAGGCGAATGGGTCTGGATATGTTCGTTACGCAAACCGGTCACGAGCGAGGACAACCCGCTCCCGCTCAACTGAGTATCGTCGAACTGCACCACGATTTTTTCATCGCCCTGGCCGGTGCTCGCGTTGATGAAAAACGCGGCGATCCTCATATTGTCCGTCCTCAGCTTCTGGAACAAGCCGAGGGAACGGCTTTTCTGGTAACAGACCCTCGTCCCGGCGTAGGTCGGGTCCGTCGTCGCCACCGTGCAACTGTCGGAAAACGACCCGGTGCCGGGAACATCGTTGGGTTCGGTGGTGAGGTCCACTTGCAGATTATATTTATTGGCCGAGGCGGTCGCGAAGGGCTCGGCCTCGTCTTCGTCGTTGACGTATATCTTGCCCTCCCCTGAACCGAAA
>JACQCB010000114.1 GCA_016201805.1 Nitrospirota bacterium
GGCCGAATGGTACGTCGGAGGCACGGTGGGCGCCACCATTCCCAACGGCCTGAGCAACACCAGCGGCACGGGGCAGCAAGGCGGCACGCTGACTACCTTCACCCAACAGACGGCGCTCTCCTACGGAGGCAAGGTGGGGTATTTCTTCGAGCGCTACAAGTGGCTGGGCCTCGATATGGACGTGTCCACCGCGACGCCGAACATCAATTCGAAACAGGCCTCGGTCACCGGCGGCACCGGGTTGGGCGCGAACACCGGACAGAATTTACGCGTGACGACCTGGTCCACGAATCTGGTGGCCCGGTATCCGGGCGAGCGGTTTCGCCCCTATGTCGGCGGCGGGCTCGGCGTCTTCTTCGCCGATGCCCCCGGCGCCTCGTCGGCAAACTGGGCCCCCGGCGCCAACGGCTTCGCGGGACTCAACATCCTGTTGATCCAGCATGTCTCCATGTCCCTGGAATACCGGTACCACTATGCAAACCTCCGCTTCGACAATGTGCTGGGACCGGGCCGGGGCTTTGAGACCACTTACACTGCGAACACGCTGAACCTCGGGCTCAACTACCATTTCTGAGCGTCGTGCGTGACGCGTGACGGGCAACGGACATTTGCTGTCAAGGGAGGACATCATGACGACTTCGAAGTTTTTCCAACTGGTGCGACACAAGGCACCCGCGCTGGTTTCTATCATGGGCTTGCTCCTGTTGATGCAAGGCTGCGGCAGCAGCGATGAAATCCAGATCAAGGCGGGGTCCTGCCCGCTCCCGCCCAATGTGGCGGATGAGGACCGGAACACGATGAAGAAGTTCAGCGGGGATGTCACCGGCATCATCACGTCGGTGGCCGGCGTCAGCGCCTCCGGAGAGATTCAGGGCGCGCTGGAGAAGTACTATCCCGCCGCGCACGACGTGAACCGGATCTATGCCTTGAGCTACGCCGCTTGCGTGGCCTGCCGCCTGGACCCCAACGATGTGAAGGGCTGCGCCCAGCGGTTCAACGAGATCATTGCCGCCAACCACGCCAAACGCGAGGAAAGCGCGCGGACGTCGGAAAGCTACCACCAGCAAGTGCTGAGCCCGCTCCAGGGGCAGCCCGCAGGCGGGAGATAGCGCCCTTCCCAGGGCGCCCGCGCCTCCTATGCGGAGCGGCGGCTGGACGACGATCTCCTGTGCGATCCTGGCCTGCTGGGGGCTCTGGGGGCCAATACCGCCCGGTCCGGCTCAGGCCGCCAGCATCCAGGTCAATGGCCAGTGGGTCAATGCCGGAGGCGGAATCCGCCCCGGCGTCGTCGGCAGCTTCCTGACCTACGCGATGCCCACGGAGAGCATGGAACAGGGGCACTGGTACGTGAAGGCGGTGCCGGGGTATTTCCGCGATTCTGGGAGCAACGACGGGCAGAAGCTGTCACAGTTTGACGTGCAAGGCGCCGGCATGTCCGTCCGGTTTCTGCGCGCCCTCTCCGACCATTGGGGCGTGGGCTTCCAGGGTGTCTATGCCCGAACCGCCAGCGGCAATGCCCAGCAGATTAGCCTGGGGGCCAACGGGTACGAAACGCAGGGCAACAGCCGCCTCAACCTTCCGTTACAGTACTCGGCCTATAGCGCGCTGGCGGAAGTGGTGTACGATCCCATGAGCGGCCCGGGATTCCGTCTCCCCATGTTTCTCGGACTGAGTCTCAACGCCATGGATGCCACCACCGAGGGTACCTTCCAGTTTCAGGGGAACTCGTTCTACACGAAAAACAAAACGCAGCCCATTCCCGTGCCCGGCATCGCGTTCGGGATCGCGCCGCAGCATAGTTGGGGCCCGTTCCGGTTCATTCCGTTCGGCGTGGGCGCGCATGACTTTCAAAAGCTTCAACGCTTGCACCGGCTCGAGAACGTCAGCACCGGCCAAGTGGTTGAAAGCACGGGGGTGCCTCATAGCTATTCTTCCCTCCATTATGGGATCACGCTGAAATACATCCCCTGGGACCTCTCGGTGTCGTACGTGCGGGCCGGCCTCTACTTCGCCAATCACGACTCCCCTGTCTCCAGCCAAACGGAGCTGTTCACGCTGGCCTGGGCCAAAACCTTTTAGCTCAGCCCCGTCGATCTTCCTTGTCCGGGCACGGGGTGGGAATTCCCCTGCGATTCAGGATATGATGTCCGCCGCCATGACTGATCTGCCTCGTTCTCATCACCAGCGCATTGCAGACATTCAGAAAGCCCTCCAAGAAACGCCGAACCTCGACGGCTGGCTCTTCTACGACTTTCGCGGGAGCGATCCCCTGGCCTACCGGGTGCTGCTGCTGGACCAAGCCAAGCACGTGACCCGCCGCTGGTACTACTGGGTGCCGGCGCAGGGCACGCCGGTCAAATTGCTGCACAAGATCGAACCCCATGTGCTGGATGAACTGCCCGGCGACGCCCTGCCCTACGTTTCCTGGGAAGAGCAACAGACCCACCTGGCACGCATCCTGACCCCGGCCAGACGCATCGCCATGCAGTATTCCCCTCAGAATGCCATCCCCTACATCTCGCGGGTGGACGCCGGCACCATCGAGTTGATCCGCAGCTTCGGCATCAAGGTGGCCACCGCCGCCGACCTGGTCCAGCGATTCGAGGCCGTTTGGAGCGACGCCCAGCTTGCGTCCCATCGGGAGGCGGCTGAGAAGCTCCGCCTGATCGTAACCGAAACCTTCGCCCACGTCGGCACGTCGCTCGCCGCACAGCCTCCCTTGACCGAATATGCCGTGCAGCAATTCATCCTCTCTCGCATCAAGGCGCATGGGCTCGTGACCTCCACGGCGCCGATCGCCGCGGTCAACGCTCACAGCGCCGATCCCCATTATGGCCCGGCTCCGCAAGGGTCGGCGGAGATCCGGCGCGGCGATCTCCTGTTGATCGACCTCTGGGCCAAGCGGCCGGAGCCCGGCAGTGTGTACGCGGACATCACCTGGACCGGGTCCATCGGCCCAACCGTCCCGGCGCGGCAGCAAGAGGTTTTCCGCATCGTGCGCGAGGCGCGGGACGCGGCCTTGGCCTTTGTCCGTACCCGCGTCTCGGCCGGGGAGTTTCCTTGCGGCTGGGAAGTGGACGAGGTCTGCCGGACGGTCATTCGCAGGGCGGGCTACGGGGATCAGTTTCTACACCGCACCGGCCATTCGATCGGCGAAGAAGTCCACGGTAACGGCGCCAACATCGACAATCTGGAAACGAAGGACGGACGCCGTCTCCTGCCGAGGACGTGCTTCTCGATCGAGCCCGGCATTTATCTGGCCGGCGAGTTCGGCATCCGCAGCGAACTGGACGTCTATCTCACGGACCGCGAGGCCGTCGTCTTCGGCCAGCCGGTCCAGACCGAGATCGTACCGATCCTGAAATAGGTCCTCTACCATTTCGGATCTGCATGGAAATTTCACTGCCGGACACCGCTGCGGTTGTTCCTACTCGCCTCGGTGGCCTAATTAATAATGACAAGGCAGATCGAATGTGGGATTTCCCAGAGAGTTAGAGACTGATTGTCAAAGACATTGGAAATTGAGAGGACGGTCAGAGCTAAGCTTGAACTGGCTGCACGACCATTGCGGCCTGCTTTACAAAAGCGGAACCAAGATGATTTTCGATCATCTTGTAGGAATTTGTGTTCATCAAGCTATGCATGAAACAGTGATGTACGGTCAGAAGTAAGTCCTGTAGCCGAGGGTCTGCCTCAACGCGCTCGATTTTTAACCCTATCCTTTCACATTCTTCGACAGGAATATGCCTACTATGGGACTTGTTTCCAGTATAGTCAGCTAAGTGTTTGACGATGTGCTCGGCTTTACGCTTGGCAGTTGCCTCTCCCTTAAACATCACCGCTTCCAGCTGTTCTCGGACAAACTCATTTGACCAGGTAATGGCATTTTCGCACTGACTCAAGAATGCTGGCCTGTACTGGCTAATTATTTGCTGCCATATTGGTACTCTGCTCGGATCATTTTTTACTTCTTCGCAGGCCCTTTGGAATTCACTGACCACACCATATGCAGGTATTCCATTCAGGTGTGGATCGATAGGCCCGAGGTTGGAATGTTTTCCCATGAGGATGCTCTTGCATGAACAAGCAATCATAGTTCCAGCAGACATAGCCATTTGTGGCACAAGGGCTCGAATGTCATCGTTGAACATCTTGTGCAAATAGTCCACCAACGACTGTGTAGCCGAAATACTTCCGCCGGGTGTGTGCAATATGAGGTCGAGTCCTTTGGCTCTTTCCATTTTGTGAATGGCCATCATAAAACCATTCTTATCTTCGTCATTGATGTCGGACTGAATTTCAGGCTTTGAAAGAAATCCGGAGTAGTATGCGATGATATTCAGGCCGGTGTGGCGGTGGAGCTGCTTTAGATACTTGCGGCGAATGACATCAACTGCAAACTTTGCTTCCTTGGCATGCGTAGCGTGGTATCTTTGAATTTCACTGAGTGCATCTTTCCAATTTGGCATTGCAGTTTATTGCGAAGCTATACTATATCGGGTCTTCGTAGGCGCCATATGTGGTATAGGTTTTGATTACTTTGTATGGGGATGGTTGCGTGAGAGACTTGTTCTCCATAACTGATAGCCGATCGTCTTTTTGAAAAATCTCTCGGTACTGCTTTTCCAGTCGGCTTTTCCCCTGTTGTTTTGATGGCTTGGCATTCGAGGTAGGCATGGACAACCCTCCTGTAGTAGAAAATAGGCTATCATGATAGTTTATTTTGGCAAGCTTTTTCAACTTAGCTTTGCCGGATGTCATGTAATTTATTCAGGTCGACAAGGAACGCTCTTTCCCTGGCAGCAGCCTACAGCATGCCATGACTCTTCACCTCTGAGCTATACTTCGGCGAAATTCATCAAGTCTTGAGTGCTTACCAGGCGGTCCAAGATAAATTCAGATATTATGCAGTGTCGATTGCGTAAGCAGTGGGCCATTAATTTGGGATGGCCCATTAACTGACCGCATCTCAGCTTGACACTGTCTGATTCTAGCAGATAGAGTCTGCTTGCGCGATGGATTGGGGAGGCAAGCGCCCATGTTCGGCACATTGGGATTTTCTGAACTTATCATCATTGCCGTGATCGTACTGATCATCTTCGGCGCCGGCCGCCTGCCGCAGATCGGCGAGGGGTTGGGCAAGGCGCTGAAGGGGTTCAAAAGGGAGGTGCACGAGGCTCCTCCTGCTCTTGACCCCAATGCGCCGGCCGGCGATCCCAACGCCGCCCAAGCCACGGCACCGCAACAGCCTCCAATCGAAGACGCGCAGGTGGTCGCAAGGCCCCAGGCTGCGCCAGCCCAAGCCGCATCGGCTCCCACGGCGCCCTATCAA
>JACQCB010000103.1 GCA_016201805.1 Nitrospirota bacterium
AGACCGGCGTCCCCCAAAAGCGGCCGAAATATAGCAACGCCCCCTCCCGCTTGTCAAGGACAAGTCAAAACACCCCCAAGTGGCCGTATTGTCTATCTGCCCGGCTCCTTCCATAGCCGTGACGGTCCCTATGCCGTCGCCAGGCGTCGCAGCAGGCCATCAAGCAGCGCCGCCACCGAATCCGCCCGGCTCTCGGCCACGGCCACCACCTGACGATGGCCGACTTGGCGGTCCAGCGCCGCGCCGGACCGGTTCGTAATCAGGGCCAGCCCAAACACGCGCAGTTTGAGCGCGCGGGCCACGATCACCTCCGGCACGACAGACATGCTGACGGCTTGCGCCCCCAACCGCCGGAGCATCTCCGCCTCCGCCGCGGTTTCGTAGGTCGGCCCGGCCACCGCCGCCAGGACCCCGCGGCGGATGGACAGGCCCGACGCCCCGGCCACCTGCTCGGCAATCTCGATGAGCGCCGGATCGTAAGCCTGGGCCATCTCGACAAAGCCGGACGATCCGAGGTGGCCTCGCCCCGCCCCCATGAGAGGGTTGTCGCCCATCAAGTTCAGATGATCTTCGATCAGCATGAGCGTCCCCGCTTCGGCCCCGTCAAGCGACCCGGCGGCACAAGTGACGACGAGCGTCCGCACCCCCAATTCAGCCAGCACCGCGACGGGATGGGTCACGGTGGCAAGCGCCACGCCTTCGTAGCGATGCGCCCGGCCCTGCAGAATGGCCACGCAGACCCCTTCGCGCTCCGTCAGGACCAATCGGCCGGCATGCCCTTCCACCGAACAGACGGGAAACCCGGGGATGTCCGCGTAAGGGATCGCCGCAAGAATCGGAGGACGCTCGGCAACACTTCCCAAGCCTGAACCAAGGATGATGCCGACGGCTGGACGGGCAGGTATTCGCGCGCGCAGGTATTCGGCGGCCCGCAGGACCGCATCGTGCGGGGGGACAGACTCCGTCATGGATTACGAAACACGTGTGACCGGGCCGGCCTTCACAACCATTGACTCACCTGCGCCTCACGCCCAAGGACAGGGGCCGCTCACCGTTTGAGCAGAATGTCGCGGGCGACTTTTCCGCTCGGGCCGAATGGCCCTTGCGGTTTCCCATTCAGTTCGACACGGACCCCGCCGGCATTGCCAAGAGTCAGCATGAAGCGGTCCGTCGCCGTCCATCTCATCCGTTCTCCCGGACGGAGCAGCGCCTCGTGGGGACTGGCGCCATCCACTTGCACGACGACCCAACTCACTTCAGTCGCTTCAAGATCCAACGCCAAGGAAGCCTCACGGCCTCCCCTCCCGTCAGAAGGCAATCCTCCCAAGGGTTCGCTCGAGGAGGACGCCAAGGGAACGGACTCGACCGGCTTGGCCGCAGAAATACCGACCGGCTCCGGCGTCGCGGGAGCAGGATGGCTCTCCGCAGTACCAGACAGCGGCGCATGCTCCGTTCGTTCAGCCCCACGTCCCCCCGTGGAGGGTTCCTGAGACGTCCGTGGAGCCGGCACCCCCGTGCTGCCCGGCACGGCCTTCCCCGGAGAAGGCGGCAGGGCCTTCGTCGAGGACTGCGGTTCCACCACCTGGCGGCTCGGCGCGACGGACTGCTCCCGGTTCAAAAGCAAGACCAACCCGAGCACGGCCACCGCCGCCGCCGCGATCACCACCTTGCGATTGGCCTGCTTGCGCCGCTCGTCCTCGAGTTGCCTCACCCGCAGACGATCCAGTTCCGACTGCTTGTTGTAGAACACCCCGGCCGACTCCACGAAGCGACGCATGGCGTCTTCTTCATCCAAGCCCAAAGACCTGGCGTAGGACCGCACGAACCCCTTGGCGAACACTTGCTCCGGCAGTTTGGCGAAATTGCCTTCTTCGAGGGCCTTGAGGAAGTCCGGATGGATGCGGGTCTTGGACGCCACCTCGTCCACGCTCAAACCCTTGGTTTCGCGGACCTGCTTGAAGAAACTCCCGACGGATTCGTTTTCCATAGCGATAGCCATCCCTTAGTGCTTCAACCGTTCCAGTAACTTCTCCGCCTCGGCCGCGTACGGCCCATCCTTGTCCAGCTCGGCCACCCGCGTCAACATCTCGCGTGCCTTGGCATCATACCCCAGCCGGTAATAGGCCCGGCCGAGTTCGAGATGGACCATCCCCGACGGCACGTTGGGGGGACTGACCAACAACGCGTCCTCAAACGCTTGAGCAGCGCCGTTCATGTCGCCTTCGTGGGCCAGAGCCCGCCCCAAATTAAACCACGCGACGTCCGGGGTCGCGTAGAGCGGGTTGTTCAGCGCCCGCCGGTAGGCGCGGATGGCCTCCTGCCAGCGATCCTGCTGCGTGAGCACCTGTCCCAAATATGCATGGGCTTCCGAGTACTCCGG
>JACQCB010000104.1 GCA_016201805.1 Nitrospirota bacterium
ACCGCGCCCCGCGCGATCCCCTTGGTGAAATAGTCCACGATCTGCTCGGCGATCCCGATCGCCACGTTTTCCTGCGCTTCTCCGGTGGACGCGCCGATGTGGGGCGTGCAGATGAAATTGTCGAGGGTGAGCAACGGGTGGTCCGGCTTGACCGGCTCCTCATCGAAGACGTCGAAAGCCGCCGCCGCGACCTTCTTCGATTTCAGCGCCTCATAGAGATCCGTCTCGTTCACGATCCCGCCGCGGGCGCAGTTGGCGATCATCACCCCGGACTTCATCTGCGCGATGACCGCCGCGTTGATCAGCGAGCGGGTTTCCGGCGTGAGCGGCGTGTGCACCGAGATCACGTCGGCCCGCCGAAACAGCTCGGGCAGATCGACAAGCTCGACGCCCATCTTGTGGGCGCGATCCTCAGCCAGATACGGATCGTAGGCGATCACGTTCATGGAGATCCCCTGCGCCAGTTTCGAGAGATAGCCGCCGATCTGGCCGATCCCCACAATGCCCAAGGTTTTGTTGTAGAGCTCCACGCCCATGAATTTTTCTTTTTCCCACTTGCCGCCCTTCATCGACGCGGTCGCCTGGGGAATGCGGCGGGTCATCGAGAAGATCATCGCCATCGTGTGTTCGGCCGTGGTGACCGTGTTGCCGCCGGGCGTGTTCATCACCACGATCCCGCGCCTAGTGGCCGCCTGGGTATCCACATTGTCCAAGCCGGACCCGGCGCGACCCACGACTTTCAGACGATCGGCCGCGGCGATCAGCTCAGCCGTCACTTTCGTCGCCGACCGGACGATGAGCCCATCGTACTGCTTGATCTCCTTGAGCAGCTCTTCCTTGGAGAGCTTGGTCTTCACATCCACGGTGAAGCCGGCCCTCTCGAGAATCTCAAGCCCTTGCTTCGACAAACTATCGCTGACCAGAATCTTCATCGTGCCTCGCACTCGTAGAAGACGATCAACCCTTGACCATCAACAATTCCTGAGCCTTGGCCACCCCGCTCCCCAGCTTGACGGAGTGTCCCAGCCCCTTCAACACCATCTCGATGGCCGCCAACGTCATGATCACGTCAAAGGAATCCATGTACCCCATGTGGGAAACCCGGAAAATCTTCCCCTTCAAATGATCCTGCCCTCCGGCCGCCGTGATGCCGTACTGAACCCGCAAGTTTTTATAGATCGCCTGTCCATCCACCCCTTCAGGAGCGGACACCGCCGTCAGCGCATTGCTGGGCGACTCCTTGGGGAACAGGGCCAGCCCGGCGGCCTTGACCCCTTCACGCATCGCCACCGCGAGGCGGGTCTGCCGCGCAAAAACTTGCTCCAGGCCTTCGGCCTTCAACATCTTGAGCACTTCCTGCAGCCCCAGGATCATGGACACCGCCGTCGTATAGGCCGTCTGATTCTTGACTTGCGCTTCGCGCTCTTTCTTGAAGTTGAAATAAAATGCTGCGTTCTTGGCCTTGTCCGCCATTTTCCAGGCTTTTTCGCTGACGCTGACGAAGGCCAGCCCTGGCGGCAGCATCAAGGCTTTTTGCGAACCGGTCACGACTACGTCGATCCCCCAGGCGTCGGTCTTCAGATCGAAGACACCCAGCGCGGTAATCGCATCCACCACCAGGATCGTCCCCTCGTAAGGCTTCACCACCTCGGCCAGGGCCTTGGTGTCGTGGGCCACGCCGGTGGACGTCTCGCTCGCTTGGACGTACACGGCCTTGATCGACGGGTCCTTCTTCAAAGCATCCGCCACCAGTTGGGGATTCACGGCATGGCCCCACTCCACCTTGAGTTCCGTCACCTGCACGCCGAAGGTCTTGCAAAGCTTGCCCCACCGCTCGCCGAACTTCCCCCCGTTCACGACCAGCGCCTTGTCGCCCGGCGAGAGAAAGTTAGCCACCGATCCTTCCATGCCCCCGGTTCCCGAGGAAGCCAGAATCAGAACGTCGTTTCTGGTCTGAAACAACCACTTGAGGTCTTCCCGAACCTCGCCGAACAACTGGGCAAACTCAGGCGCCCGATGGTGCATCATGGGCCTGGCCATGGCCAGCATGACTTCCGGGGGAACCGGCGTCGGCCCCGGCGCAAGCAAATACCGTTTCAACATCGTCCTGCTCTCCTCAGAAGATTGACGTCCATTTAAGCGGCCGTGGAAGGGCGTTACGCTATCACTTGGGCGCCCTCACTGTCAAGGCAACGACACCCCTGCCCGCGACCGCGAGCGATGGCTTGAAGAGCCCGTTTTCAAGCCGGTTACGCGCTCTTGAAGCCGCGCCTCCCATTGCCGGACTTAGGCTCCTGTTCACTTCGACCGATAATCATGAGACGAGGAAAAACAGAGGATGTCGGCTCTCGTTACCCGACACAAGTTTCTTGACAAGCACTCGCTAGACCGCTACCCTGAGCAAATGCATACAAGAAAAATGACCATGCAACGATGGCTACTTCTGCCTGAAATAGTCCTGGCAACCCTCCTGATCAGCCTCATCGGGTTGTCATGGCCTGGCGGCTTGCATCAGGTGAATGCCGAACCTCTACCCCAAGTAAATCATGCAGTTGCGATCGATCTTCGGGTGCAAGATACGGAGAGCCAGGCCGATTCGCTCACCAGACAAGAGCCAGGGCAACTTGATCAAGGCAGGCAAAGCGAGGCGCCACGTTCCTCTCTGCAACCGTCAGAGACTGCGCCGGCTTCATCTATCGAAAGCCCGCCCCTCCCCGCCCTGCCAGTCGAATCGGCTGTCTCCAGCGAGCCTCTCCTGGACTCAAGCCAACAAATGACGGAGCAGGACGCCCCCCTGGACACTCCCCCCTCCCTATCGCATCGCACCGACGGAGTAGCCGGCACGTCCGGCGAGCCGATCTATAACATCCCCATCGTCCGCGATCAAAAGGTGGAAAGCCACATGCGCTTCTTCCACACGGCGATCCGGGACCGCTTTGAAATGTGGCTCGACAGGCTGGGCCGCTACAAGCCCATGGTCGACCGCATTTTCACGGAATTCGACCTGCCCAGCGACCTGGTATTCCTCTCTCTCGTCGAAAGCGGCTTTAACCCTCATGCCCGCTCGCGCGCCCGTGCCACAGGCCCATGGCAGTTCATGAAAGGGACCGCCCTCATGTACGGGCTCCGCGTCGACCAATACGTAGACGAACGCAAAGACCCCTACAAGTCCACCGTGGCGGCCGCGCGGTACTTGCGGGATCTCTACGATCTCTTCGGCGCGTGGCCGTTGGCGATGGCCGCCTACAACGCCGGCGAAGGAAAAGTCCAGCGCGCCCTTCAAAAAACCAACACCGAGAGCTTCTGGGAGATTGCCCAGACCAAGCATATCCGGCGCGAAACCAAGGAATACGTGCCGCGGATCATGGCCGCCACGATCATCGCCAGGAACCCCGATCAATTCGGATTCAGCCAGGAAATACCCGACGCACACGACTTTGAGGAAGTGGCAGTCACTCGCCCGCTGCACTTTCGAGACCTGGCGAAAGTCACCGGCGTCTCGTTCGAGGAACTGCGGCGCTTGAACCCGGAACTGCTGAAGGACGTCACGCCTCCCGGCGACGCAGAATACCACTTGAAGGTTCCGGTGGGGGCCAAGGCGACCGTTGAGGAAAAGCTGGACCAGATTCCTGCGTGGAAGCCATCCGTACAAATGGCGAGCAAGCGGAAAGGCCGAAAAGAACCGCCGGATCAATCAGCGGGATGGTACAAAGTCCGGGTGGGGGACAACCTGGCGACGATTGCGAAGCGCTTCCGTCTCTCCGTCCATGAATTGAAGAGCAAGAACCACCTGACCGGTCAGCGGATCAGGCCCGGCGACCTTCTCGCGGTCAGCCGCTAACTCACCTCCGAGCCCCCGACACCACACCTGCGAATTTCTCTGAGGCTGTGCCCCTACTTCGCCGGCTCGGCCGGTGCAGCCGGCTTGCTCTCTTGCCCCTCCGGCGATCCGCTTACCGGCGTCTTTTTCACTTCCAACGCCTTGATACGGACAGCCGCCTCGCTCGCAAAAGGAGAATACGGATAGCTCTTGCTCAGATCTTGATAGCGGGCCAAGGCGCCTTCTGGGCGTGACTGGACTTCCTCCAATTTCCCCAACTCGAACAGCATTTGATCCTTATTGAGCGCCCCCGGAACCTCGAGCACGGCCGAAAGGGCTTTCACGGCCTGTTCCCGATCCCCGTTCAACAGATAGGCGTAGCCAAGTCGCTGATAGACCATGCCCAGCAGGACCTTGTTGGCGCCATACCTCGCCACAAACTTCTTATAGGCCTCGATGGCGCCGCTCAGATCGTTGGCCTGGACCAGGGCATTGCCCAGGTAGTAAAGAGAGAGCGGGGTCGTGGGACTCCGCGGATACTGTTCCACTACCTGACGATAGAGCACGATCGCTTGCTTGAGGTTCTCGTCCGCCTTCGACAAGTTGTCGATCGGGCGATCGATGTACAGCGAAGTCGCCTGATGATGCAGCTCCACAGCCTGCCCGGCTTGGCGATGGTCATACCAGACCACGGCCAGCACCGCCGCGACCACGGCCAGCACCGCGGCCAGCCCGAGCAGCACCTGCCGTTGATTGTCCTGGACGTGCAGAATGAACCGCTCCAGCCTGCTCAGAAGATGGGCTTCGTCCACCGGCTCGTCTTTGGAGTCTAACTTGATTCTGTACGACATCGTGCTCCGTTGTTTCTCGTCGTGACGGGACAGGCCCGCTTGCCATGATCGCGCATACAGGGCGGCGCATCGTCCTGCGCGACCTTATACAAGGTTCCTCGAAGCCTTGTCAATCGAAGACAGAGCGGCATCGCGGGACAGTCCGGCCCGCGCACAGCGCTCGTTGACAGGAAGCCGTGCCGCGGTATAGCGTACCCTCCGTTCCAGGACAGGCCGCCGTTTCTAAACCCGTCGAGACGCACCGCCTTCGCAGAGACGAGCGTCACGCACGCCAAGACGTGTCCCTCATGTTCGACGAACAATTACACCAACTGGAAGCGCAACACCTGCTGCGGCAGCTCCGGCTGATCGAATCGCCAACGGGATCAGCCGTGATCATCGACGGCCGCCCGGTCGTTTTGATGGCCTCAAACGATTATCTGGGACTCGCCACACATCCCACGCTTAAACGAGCCGCCATCTCGGCGACCGAGCAGTTCGGCGTAGGCGCGGGCGCCTCCCGCCTGGTGTCCGGGACCCTGCCCCCCCATCGAGAATTAGAAACGGCGCTGGCCGCATTTAAGGGGACGGAAGCCGCGCTGGTCTTCAGCTCCGGCTACTTGGCCAACATCGGCCTGCTCCCCTCGCTGATCGGCTCGGGAGGACTGGTTCTCGCCGACCGCCTCTGCCACGCCAGCCTCATCGACGGATGCCGGTTGAGCGGGGCCGATTTCCATCGGTATCACCACCGGGACCTCGACCACCTCGCATCCCTCCTGTCGAAACAGGCGTCCCGCCGCAAGACCTTGATCGTGACCGACGGCGTCTTCAGCATGGATGGCGATCTCGCCCCGATGCTGGACCTGCTGGACCTCGCGGACCGGTATGAAGCCCAGGTGTTGGTCGATGACGCGCATGGGACGGGGGTGATGGGGCCGGAAGGACGCGGCACATTGGAGCACTTCGGCGTAGAGTCTCGCCTCCCCTTTCACATGGGGACGCTCAGCAAGGCCCTGGGCACCAGCGGGGCTTACGTGGCAGGGCCCGACACACTGATCCGGTACCTCGTCAACCGCGCCAGATCCTTCATCTACACGACCGCCCCGCCGCCCGCCACTGCCGCCGCCGCACGGGCGGCCATCGCCGTCCTCCGCGCAGAGCCCGAACGCCGGGCGCGGCTCTGGCACAACCGGGAGCATTTTTGCGCCGGGCTCCGAGCGCTCGGCTTCACCACCACGGACACGCAGAGCCCCATCATCCCGGTCCTGATCGGAGACCCACAGAAAGCCATGACGATGGCTGAACGTCTGTTACAGCAGGGCGTCTACGCTCCCGCGATCCGCCCTCCAACGGTCCCTAAAGAGACCAGCCGCATCCGTACGACCGTCACGGCCGATCATACGGTGGAACAACTCGATCACGTGCTCGCCGCCTTCAAGACCGTCGGCCTGGAGTTGGGACTCCTCTAGCCTGCGCGCAATACACCCTCCGCTTACGATTACCTACGTAGCCTGCGCGGAAATGGCCGTATCGTGGCCCCTTCGCAGAGGCTATGGTATAGTGCCTTCTGTCGAATCCCGCAGGGAGCCATGACTGACGAAGAGTCGTGTCCGTGCGGGCGGGAGGAGGATCGGAGGACGTCATGGACATCACGCAACTGCTGACCTTCGGCGTCGAGCAGGGAGCCTCGGACTGCCACCTCAGCGCGGGCGAGCCCCCGATGTTGCGCATTCACGGGGAGTTGAAAAAACTGGAGCATCCCGTGCTGACGAGGGAGACCGTCCACGACATGGTCTTCGACATGATGAACGACGCCCAGCGCAAGGCCTTCCAGGAACATCATGAATGCGACTTTTCGTTCGAACTGGGAGACATCGCCCGATTCCGGGTCAACGTGTTCATGCATCGCCGGGGCGAAGGAGCAGTCTTTCGGACCATTCCGACCAAAATCCTGGCCCTCGAACAGCTCGGTATGCCGCCGATCCTCCGGCAGCTCTGTGAAAAGGAAAAGGGCCTCGTCCTCGTGACCGGCCCGACGGGGTCGGGCAAATCCACCACCCTCGCCGCCATGCTGGACTTCCTCAACGACACCTACGAAGGGCACATCCTCACGATCGAAGACCCGATCGAATTCGTCCACAAATCCAAAAAGTGCCTGGTGAACCAGCGGGAACTGGGGCCCCATACCCAGTCCTTCGCCAATGCCCTCAAGTCGGCGTTGCGCGAAGACCCGGACATCATCCTGGTCGGCGAAATGCGGGACTTGGACACCATCCAACTCGCCCTGACCGCCGCCGAAACCGGGCACCTGGTGTTCGGCACCCTGCACACCTCCAGCGCCCCCAAGACCGTGGACCGGATCATCGACGTGTTCCCGCCGACCCAGCAAGCCCAGGTCCGCGCCCAGTTCGCCGAATCCATTGAAGGGGTCATTACGCAGACGTTGCTCAAGAAAAAAACCGGCGGCCGGGTGGCGGCCCTGGAGATCATGGTCGGCACGACCGCCGTGCGCAACCTGATCCGGGAAGCCAAGCTCCACCAGATTCCAGGCACCATGCAGACCGGCAAAAAGGACGGGATGCAGACCATGGACATGGCCTTGCTCGATCTGGTCTCGCGCGGCGTCGTCACCAAAGCGGAGGCGCAGGCCAGGAGCATGAACCCCACGCTCTTTGGCTCCCCAGGGGCCGCAGCGGCAGGCGGCGTGGCCTGAAGAAAACGTGAGGCGTGAAGCGTGACGGGTTGGGAGCCGGAGACATTACATGGACATGCATGACATCCTGAACGTGATGGTGGAGAAGGACGCCTCCGACGTCTATCTGACGGTGGACCTGCCGCCTATGTACCGGGTACAGGGTGTCACGCAACCCGTCGGCGAGGCGCGCTTCACGAACGAGCAGTTGGAGACGCTCGCCGCCGCCGTGATGCGGGACACCCAGCGACAAGAATTCACCGCCACGATGGAAATGAACCTCGCCCTTTTCTATCCGGACCTCGGCCGCTTCCGGGTCAATATCTTCCGCCAACGAGGCAACGTGGGCTTCGTCATCCGACAAATAAAAATGGAGATCGCCTCCATCGACACGCTGGGGCTGCCCCCCGTCATCAAGGATATTGCGATGAGCAAGCGGGGGCTCGTCCTCTTTGTCGGCGGCACCGGGTCGGGTAAATCCACCTCGCTCGCCGCCATGATTGATCACCGGAACACCGCCTCGACCGGGCACATCGTCACGATCGAGGATCCCGTCGAGTTCGTCCACCCGCACAAACAGTCGGTCGTCACGCAGCGGGAAGTGGGATTCGACACCCACTCGTTCCAGGCGGCCTTGAAAAACACGCTGCGCCAAGCTCCCGACGTCATCCTGATCGGCGAGATCCGCGACACCGACACCATGGAAGCCGCCATCACATTCGCCGAGACCGGACACCTCTGTCTGGGGACGCTCCACGCCAACAATGCGAACCAGGCCATCGAGCGCATCATCAACTTCTTCCCCTCCGAGCGCCATGCCCAGATCTATCTGCAACTGTCCATGAACATGCGGGCGATCATCTCGCAACGTCTGATCCCCTCCGTCGACGGCAAACGGGTCGCCGCCCTGGAAGTGCTGCTGGATACCCCTCGGGTCAAAGACCTCATCAAGAAGAGCGAGATCGACCATCTCAAGGAAGCCATGGAGCAGGGAGTTCAAGAGGGCTGCCAGACCTTCGACTACGTCCTGTTCAATTTCTTCAAGGACGGGAAAATCTCGCTCGACCAAGCCCTCGCCAACTCGGACAGCCCCAACAACCTGCGCTTGAAAATCAAGCTGGCCGGGCTGAATACGGGCGACGACGCTGGCTCCGACCAGGAAAAGGGCGACGCGCAGAAACCCGCCGGTTTTCAGATCAAAGGCGCCCCGACGTTAGGCGCCACGCGGCGCAAGCTCTAACCCATCGGCTCGACGTCCCTGAGCACATCAGCGGTTGTCTGGTTGCTGCTCGTCGGCAAGCGATTCCAGGTAAGCGGCCATTTTCTCCAACGCCCCGGCGCTGAGCTTCTGGCCGTACCA
>JACQCB010000108.1 GCA_016201805.1 Nitrospirota bacterium
CCCTTGCGTTGCTCTCGCATACTCCCGTTCCGTGGCCGCGTACCTTCACGATTTCCGGTCGAATTTTGGAAGGCTTGCTGGCGAGACGGGGCGATGCAGGTCAGGCATGATGGCGGATAGCGTTGTGGAACAAATCGCGGCCTTGAAGGATGGGGATTGGACCGTCCGTGAAGAAGCGGCTGCTGCGCTGGGGGTCTGCCGCGATGTTCGGGCGGTGGAGCCCCTTGTGGCCCTGCTGAAAGATTCCGACCGGGCGGTGAGGGATGCCACGATCAACGCCTTGACTGCCATCGGGGAGGCTTCCGTGGCGGCACTGGGCGTCTGTCTTTCCGATCCCGACTTCACGGTCCAGGAGTCGGCGGCCTCAATCCTCTCGGTGATCGGCGATGCCCGCGTCATGGCCCCGCTGATCAACGCGCTGGGGAGTCCCGATTGGATCGTCAGGATGCATGCTGCCAAGGCCTTGGGGCGCATTGGCGATGCGCGGGCGGCCCAGGCGCTCATGCCCCTGTTGCAGGACAAGGTCAAGGCGGTGAGGGTGGATGCGGCGCAAGCCCTGACCGTGATCGGCCGGGCCGCGGTGCCACTGTTGCTGGAGGCGTTGAGGCATGAAGAGTGGCTGGTCCGGCTGCACGCCGTCGAGGCGCTGGGAAAAATCAAGGCGGCTGAATCGGTGGAGCCCTTGCTCTGGGTGTTGTTCAACGACCGCGATGCGGCGGTCCGTGAGGATGCCGTCCGTTCGTTGGGCGAGATCGGCGATCCAACGTCCGTGGATTTTCTGTTCATGGTGATGAAGGAGGCGGGGATGCGCCCCGTCGCGGTGGAAGCGCTGGGGAAAATCGGCGATCGGCGGGCGGTGCCGGCGCTGATCGAGGTCATCACCGGCGTGAATCGACCGGCCGAGATCCGGCCGGTCGATGGGTGCGGCGATCGATGGGACAGCGAAATGCTGGCCATGGAAGCGGCCGTGAAGGCGTTGGCGCAGGTCCGGGATGAGACCACCATTCCCGTGCTGGTCCAGGCGCTCCAGAATACGGTGATCCGGGCGGAGGCCGCGGCGGCCCTCGTGGCATTCGGCCAGCCGGCTATCCCGCCCCTTTTGACGGTGCTGAAAAAGGAACGGGACGAGAACATCCTCTTCCACGCGAAGGAAGCCCTGGCGCAGTTGGGATGGCGAGCCGGGAGAATCTAGCACGTCGGCGCAGAGCTGATCGGGCTGGCGCAGTCGCACAAGTCGCAAGTCGAATAGGCAAGTCGACTCTGGATAGAGAGCGGGGCCTGACGATGCCGAAAGAATCACTGGAGACCCTGATCTCTGAACTGGTCCATGAAGAGGACTGGCGTCGGATGCGTGCGACGGCGGCCTGTCTGAAGGGCGGCCCGAAAGCGGTGGAGGGGCTCGTCCATGCCTTGGAGACCGGCAGCCCGGCCCTGAAGATGGAAGCGGCCGGCATGCTGGCGAGGATCAAGGACCCCAAGGGCGGGGTGCCGCTGGTGCGCCTGCTTCAAGATGAAGATGCCTCCGTCCGCAAGGCCGGGGCGATCGCTCTGGAGCAGATGGCCGGGGTCTTGGACAGGGCCGCTGCATCGGCCCTGGTGTCGGACCTGCATGAGATGCAAGACGAGGGGCAACGCGAGTCGGTGATCGGGCTGTTGGGGTTGATCTCCAACGCCATCGAGCCCTTGTGTGCGCTGCTCAAGCATCCCGACGAGTCGGCTCGGCGGACCGCGGCGGAGATTTTGGAACATCTGCTGGATTCCCGCTCGGCCGACGCCTGCGTCGATGCCATGGGGGACCCGGCCGTTCGAGACATTGCAATCCGGACGTTGAAGAAACTTGGGGCCATCCGGGAACGGATCACGATGGCCTTCGACGAACTGCGCGACGTCGAGGGGTCGAGCGAGCGGGAGGAGTCCCGCATGGCGACCGTCATTGACTTGCTGGGGATCGGCCGTCCGAGCGTTGAAATCCTGATCGAATACCTGCAGGATGAGGACTGGCTGGTGCGCGAAGCCGCGGCGGACCTGCTGGGAAAAATCGGCGATGTGCGGGCCGTGGCGCCGCTCATGGAACGGCTGCGGGCGGATAAGGATACCGGGGTCAAGGAATTGGCGATCAAGGGTCTGGGTTTGATCGGGGATGCGCGTCCGGTGGAACTGTATATCGAGGCGATCCCGCTTCGTCCGCTCCGGACCCTGGCCATGGAGTCGCTGGCGAAGGTCAAGGACGTGGAGGTGCTGCGCCCCTACGAAGAATTATTCGAGCGGCTCAAGACCGATCGTGACGGGCTGGTGTCGTATAATGCCGGCATGATCGTGGACAAACTCCAGGCGATGGCCATGCAAGGGGCGCAAGGGCAAGGGGTGGATGGTGCGAACCAAGGGGAGGATGAGGATGAGTGAGGTTGATGGGGCCGATCGGCAGACGGATCGGGTCGAGCAATTGCTCTCCGCCTTGCGGGACGAGAATGAAGCCCTGCGCGATCATGCGGCGGCCAGTCTCGGTCAGATGGGTCTGGAGGCTCTGCCGGGGCTGCTCGGCCTGCTGGCCGACGACGATACGGTGATCCGCGAGGCCGCCACCAGCGCCATCGTCAGGATCGGTCCCGCCGCGGTGGAGCCGCTCATCGAGGCCTTGCAAGACGACGGATGGGCGGTGCGGGAACAGGCCGCCTCGGCCCTCGGGAAGCTCAAGGATCCGCGGGGCGTCGAGCCCTTGATTCGGGCGCTCAAGGACAAAGACGGAGCGGTCCGTAGTGCATCGGTCTGGGCGCTGGAGCGGGTCGGGGACCCGCGGGCGGTGCCCGGCCTCATAGAGGCGCTGGCGGACGGCACGTTACGCGAGGATGTGGCGCGTGTGCTGAAAAAGATCGGGGATGTGCGCGCGGTCGAAGCGTTGATCGATGGATTGC
>JACQCB010000109.1 GCA_016201805.1 Nitrospirota bacterium
CGGCGGTTGTCCAAGTCCTCACGGAAGGCAACTACGAGGTCCAAGACGCTGACGGCAAGGAGCCGGTCTTGAAAACCGGTTATCGGAATGAAATGGACGGCCCCTGGAACGCGCTCCTCCACTCCCGATTCGGGAGAGGCCGCAGCAAGATCGAGGTCACGATCACACCGGAAGGTGACGCCCTCACCCATGTGGTCATCCGGGTCGCCTACGAAGGCAAAGACAGCCTGTTCTCATCCTGGCAAGCCTACGTCCCGCCCCTCCCGCAAAGCGCGGTCAACCAAATCAGGCTGCTGAAAAACGCGCTCGGCCTGCTCTAACTCCTGTGCGCCCAACAACCCGGTCGGTTGACGCTCAGTGCGATTCGGAAGCGTCTTCTCCCGACTCCCCGAGCGGCAACCCGAATCGTTCCGCCATCCGGTAGAGGGTCCGCCGATCGATGCCCAGGATCTTCGCGGCACGGACCTTGTTCCCGCCGGTCTCGCGGAGCACCCGCATCAGATATCGCTTGTCCATTTCATCCAGGGTCTGCAGCGTGTCGTCCGCTTGCACGTCCTTCCCTGACGACTCAGCGCCGGGTACGGCCTCGGCATTGCGGACGGTCTCCGGCAGGTCGTCAGGAAGGACCAAGGGGCCGTGGCTCAACGATACCGCCCGTTCGACGACGTTTTCCAACTCCCGTACGTTGCCGGGCCAGTGGTAGCGCTGAAGGATCGCCATGGTCTCGGGAACGAATCCTCTGAGGGGCTCGTGTCCTCCCGAATACTGTTGCAAAAAGTGATGGGCGAGCATCGGAATATCGTCGTGCCGATCCCGCAAAGGCGGGAGCACGATCCGCACCACGTTCAAGCGGTAAAAAAGATCTTCTCGGAATCGTCCCTCCTTGACCAGCACGGCCAGATCCCGGTTCGTCGCCGCAATGATCCGCACATCGACCTTCGCGGCGACGGTCCCGCCCACACGCCGGACCTCCTGCTCCTGGATCACGCGCAACAGTTTGGCCTGCAGCGCAGGCCCCACGTCGCCGATCTCGTCCAGGAACAGGGTCCCGCCATCGGCGGTTTCGAAGAGCCCCAGCTTGACGCCGACGGCCCCGGTGAACGCCCCCTTTTCGTATCCGAACAGCTCGGATTCCAGCAACGTCTCCGGTAGCGCGGCGCAATTGATCGGAACGAACGGTCGGTCACGCCGAGGACTGTTCGAGTGGATCGCCCGCGCGACCAATTCCTTGCCGGTCCCGCTTTCTCCCTCCAACAGCACCGTGCTCTTGCTCGTCGCCACCCGAGCCACCAGCTTGTAAACCTCCAGCATGGGCGGGCTGCTGCCGACCAACTGCGACCGATCCGTTCGCTCGCGCAGTTCCTCCCTGAATCGGGCGTTTTCTCGTACGAGGCGGCTGTGTTCGAGACTGCGCCGCACGACCAGACGGATTTCCTCTTTTTTGAACGGCTTGGCCAAATAATCGTAGGCCCCTTGCTTGATGGCTTCGATGGCTCCTTCCATCGACCCGAACGCGGTCAGCAACACGATGCCGGTGTCCGGACTGAACCGTTTAAATTCCCGCAGGACCGTCAGGCCGTCCACCGTCCCCATGCGCATGTCCGTCAGCACCAAGTCGAAGCGCGTGTGGCGGCCCCGCTCGATCGCGTCCGCGCCGCCGGCCACCGCCTCCACCCCATAGCCCTCTTTCTGCAGAGCCTCCACCAGGAGGTCGCGCGCGACCAGATCGTCATCCACCACCAGAATCTTGACGTCAGGCGCCGCCATCGCTCGCTCCTTCCCTTGCCGCCCTCTCCACCACGTGAGCCGGCAGGACGATCCTCACCGTCGTGCCCTTGCCGACCGCACTCTCGATCGAAAGGGAACCCCCATGGGCGGCCACGATCTGCCGACTCAGAAACAGCCCCAATCCCGTCCCATCCCCGATGGCCTTGGTGGTAAAAAACGGTTCGAACGCCTGATTGAGATGCTCGTCCGGCATCCCGCATCCGGTATCGCGCACGGCAAGCGTGACCATCGCCTCGATCGGCGGTTCGCCGGCTCGCTCTCGTGCAGCCAATTCCTCTTCCGTGGCCCGATGGCTGTCCACCGCAATCACCACCTCACCGCCGGCCTGGGTCGCCGCCAGCGCGTTCGCCATGAGATTCACCAGCACTTGCTGCAACTGTTCCACATCGCCCCAGATGGGAGGCACCGCGCCGCTCCCCTCCACCTTCAGCGCCACCTCTTTGCCGGCAAACGACGGCCCCATCAGCCCCACAACTGGCTGGACGAGGTGATCGACCGAGAGGCGAGACCGCACGGGCTTGCGCTGTCTGGTGGATGAGAGCAGGTCCTCGATGATGCGCACGACGCGGCTGATCTGGGAGTCGATGATCTCGACCCGCTTGCGCATGTCTTGCGTCGCGCCCGGCTCTTCTCCCAACGCTTGCACGTGCCAGGCGATGGAATGCAGGGGTGTGCCCACTTCATGCGCCACGGAGGCCACCAGTTGCCCGACGGCGGCCAGCCGCTCGGACCGGTGCAGCGCATCCTTGATCTCCACCAATTGGGCGTTCGCCCGCAGCAAATTCTCCGTCTGCAGAGCCAGTTCGGCCCGCGCCGCTTCCTCTCGCGCCTTGCGCTCTTCGCGCGTCATGGCGAAGTAGGCCACTCCCGCCAGCACCCCGACCACCACCGTTCGGTTGATGACGGCGGAGACGAACCGCCCGGGTTTGGTCGGCCGCAACAGACCGATGTAGGTCGCGACGATGCAGACCGCGACCGTAAGGTACATCAACCGGCGATTCCGCGCAGTGGCGATCAGTAAAATGGGCAAGACGAAGCCATAGGCGCCCACCACGTTGGCCGGCGTGACCGTCTCGATGATGACGATCAGGAGCACCAGCGAGGCCGACACGCCGAGGACCAGCGGGTTTTTGATGGTCACGTTCATACGTTTGCCGGACGGATGGCGCGCACCGCTGCCGCCAGCCTGTGGAAAACGGGGTCCTCTCGTAACACTTCCATCGGGAGGCTCGTTTTGCGGGACCAGTTCGGATGGCTGTCAACCGTGCCCGGCACGTTCGTCTGCGCGCATTCCCCCAACCAGTCGCCGACGGACGCCATCATGATCCAGGCAGGAGTCCGTGCCAGATAGGTGTGGATCGCAAGGCACAGGTCCGCCGTCATGTGCGGCACCGAGGCCGGATCTTCCGTGACCCCTTCCGGCAACAGGCCCTGGGCATTCAGCGCACTCAGCATACGCGCCTTGTCCTGTCGCCGCTCCTCCAAGGCCCGCTGCCGGGAGCCTTCCTCAGGATAGAATCCCAGCTTGGCCCTGGTGTCAATGTCCTGCCCGACCCAAAACCCTGACAGCGTCGGAAGGTCATGCGTCGTGGCCACGGCCATCGCAGGCTTCGGATAGACATCGGGTGCTTTCCACCCTCCGTCCTCACGCCGTTCGAAATAGAAGACCCGATAGGAGAGCACGTTGGCGACGGCCAGCCGTTCGCGGACCGAGTCCGGTACCGTCCCCAAATCCTCCCCGACGATGAGCGCCTGCTGTCGCAGGCTCTCCAACGCCACGATCCCCAGGAGATCCTCTGCCGGATAGTGCACGTAGGCGCCTGCCGATGCCGGGAGCCCGCGCGGAATCCAAAAGAGCCGAAACAGTCCCATCACATGGTCCAGTCGGATCGCCCCGCCGTAAGCCAGATTTTTCCGCAGCAGCGCGATAAACATCCGGTACCCGCTGGCTCGCAACCGTCGCGGGTTGAAGGGAGGCAGGCCCCAATTCTGTCCCTTCGGAGCAAAGGCGTCCGGGGGACATCCGCTATCGGCCTCCAACGCCAGGACATCCTGGAACGCCCAGGCGTCACTGCCGGACCGATCGCTGCCAAGCGCGAGGTCGTGGTACAAGCCGACCGTCATGCCATGCTCGCGAGCCCCTGCGGCTACCCGTCTCAACTGCTCGTCGGCCAGCCACTGGAGATACTGATGAAACCGGATGGACGCAGCATGGGTGGCCCGAAAGGAGACGACGGTGGCAGACTTCGGGTCACGGTAGGGTTCGGGCCAATCCTGCCACCCCCCCGCCTGCGGATAAATGGAGCGCAACTCCTCCGACAGGGCCTGAAAAAGGGCAAAGTGCTCCAGCAGTTCCCCCTCCTTCCTGACGTATCGTTCAAAGGCCAGCCCCCGTTCCGTTTTGGGCTGTTGGGTTCCGCCCAAGTCTGCCAGGTGCCGCTCCTGAAAGATCGCAAACAGCAGGACCAGGATTTCCCGCTTCGCGGCATAGACCTGACCGTATTCCACCAGGTCGGTTTTTCTAAACGCCTCAAGCCTGGCGCGGAACCCGCCGTCTTCCAGGAGACGTTGCGCCGGCACCGACTCCTTCAACTCGGGGATCTCTTCCACCGCCAAGTAGAGCACGTTCAGGAACAGTCGGCTGTCCGGAGAATAGGGGCTGATATGATACGGCGGCTCGTTCCTGAGCGCATGCAGCGGGTTTAACCCGATCACGCCAACGCCCAGATCCTGGGCCGCCCAGTTTACGAATCCGGCGAGGTCGAGAAAGTCTCCGACTCCCCAGTTGCGGCAGGATCGAAGCGCATACAACTGCAGCGCCAGTCCCCAGGTACGCCCCCCCTCCTGCAATTGTGGCGGCACGTAACATTGCAAGGGGACAAGAATGAGCCGCAGGGTCCCTTCCACCGTCCCCGACGACGCACGACCGCGAGCCACGAGATCGTAATACCCAATCGCCAGCCCTGGCGGAATCGGCAGCTCGAAACGCACATAGCGCCGGTCGTCCACCAGGCGAGTCTCTGCCGGAACAAGACCTGGCCCGATCTCTCCTTTTTGCTGAAGACAGCCCGCCTCATCCCGAACCTCCCAATCAATCCGAACGTCGTGAGCCTCAGCTTCATCAATCGGCAGGCGAAACGACCACGTGGCGGCTCGGTCATCAACCCGTCTGACCAAGACAGGATCGCAGGGACGCCGCCAGGGTTCCTCCTCGTAGACACACAGCTCCCGACGCAAGTCGTCCACCGTGGCCACCCGCAGACCCATGGCCGTAAGAATCGCCCGTTTGGTCTGGGCAGAAACCTCGTGGCGGTGTCCCCAAATATCGTGGTAGTCGGGAGCAATCCCGCACCGATCCGCGAGGTCATCCAATAACTGCTGCTCGCTCATAGCGTTGAGTCTAGGAACATACCGCCATCAAGTCAAGGAAACCGGAATGAGCAGGATTATCAAAAACCCTATACTAAAACCAAGTTGACGAAGAAGCCCTGCCTAGTTTTGTGCTGGCAGAGCCGACGATGAAGGGCCTATAGGGAGAAGACGACCCAAGATGGAGCAGCAAGGAATCAGGAGAACAGACCGGTCAGGCCGCCGAGGAGATTGGGGCAAAGGGCGGGTGTCGTGACGCTACATGATGCCGGCCTGACGCTGCAGCCAGCGGACATAGGCGACGATCTGCTCGACATCCTCCGATGTCACGCCTTCGATTTTCGGCATGTCGCCGAACTGCCAGTGGTGGGCGCGGACCCCGTTTGCCGCCGCACGTTGGAAGGCCGCATCCCCGTGGTGGTTCGGCTCATAAATCTTGTGGGCCAGCGGGGGCCCCTGGGTCGTCCCGACGGCGCGCTCGCCGTGACAACGGACACAGTTCGCCCTAAACTTGGCTTCCCCTTTTTGAAACTCCACCGGCACAGCGGCCTCCTGTTTGGCACAGGCTTCCCAGGATAACAGTCCCAGCAGCAACAGAGCAGGCAGGCCGACGAGCCATCGCGTGAGACCTGGGGCGGGGATACGCATGCAATCACCTCTTCTGATCGGAATCGTTGTCGGCGCGCGACGCGGTCTTCCCGAACTCTTCGCGCAACATACGCTTGACCTGACCCGCCGTGAAATAGCGGTACAGCCTCGCAGAGACCGGCACCAGAACAATCAGGCCGATCGTCAGGTACATGAAAAATTCTTCGGGAGAGACTCTCATGACTTCACCTCACACATCCGCATAGGCAATGGGATCGACGGCACCGGCGGCCCGGAACCCTTCGCGCCGGATGCGGCAGCTGTCGCATCGGCCGCAGGCGGTCCCGTCGGACGCCGGATCATAACAACTATGGGTCAACTGCAAGGGCACGCCCAACGACAGGCCCAGCCGGACGATGTCTGCTTTCGTCATCATCAACAAGGGCGCCCTGATCTCGATCCCCTGTCCGAGCGCCCCCACCTTGGTCCCCAGCCGTGCCACCTGTTCGAAAGCCCGCAGATAGTCGGGCCGGCAGTCCGGATAACCGGAGTAGTCGAGGACATTGGCTCCGATGTAGATACATGACGCCGCCAGGGTTTCGGCATAGGCCAGCGCAAGCGAAAGGAAAATGGTATTGCGGGCCGGCACATAGGTGGACGGGATGCCTTCCCGACGCTCGGCCTCGGATCGATCTTTGGGGACGGCTTGGTCCGCGGTGAGCGCTGAGCCCCCCATCGACCTGAGATCCACCTCCAACACCAGGTGGCCGGCCACCCCCAGAGCTCGCCCGATCTCGCGCGCCCGTTCCACTTCAACCCGGTGGCGCTGGCCATAGGCGATCGTAAGCAGGTACACGAAGCACCCGTCCCGTTTCGCAACCGCGGCCGTGACCGTAGAATCAAGCCCGCCGCTCGCCAGAACCACGGCCTTCATACCACTATCCACCACGGAGGGTGACCGGTCTGGCTTCAACTGCGCGCGTCCGAGTCTCGTGAAGCGGGCCTCGTGAAACGTATCTCGTCCTCCGATTCAGACGCTTCACGCTTCACGTACGACGAACGACGCTTGGAGAAATGCGCGCTGCGCGAGCACGGAAGCCGGACCAGTCACTCTCCTTAATCACGTTCCTCGCCCTTCTCGATCTTTTCGATCAGTTCTTGCCGAGACTGGCAGACCACGCACAGCTTCGCAAAAGGGACCGCCTCCAGACGCTTCTCGCTGATTTCGACGCCGCATTCGGCACAGACGCCGTAGGTGCCGTCGTCCAACCGCGTCAGAGCTTCGTCGATCATCTGCCGCTTCCGGTTCTGCATCTCCAGCAAGGAGATGCCGAGTTCCCGTTCCAGGTCCATCACGGCCTGGTCCCCCACATCCATAGCCGACTCCAGGCGCCGTTGCTGGTCGTCCGTCAAGGACTGTCCCAGCGACGCGCCGATCTCGGCCAGGATCTCCTTGCGTTTGCCCATCAACATCCGGTGCAACGTCGCGCGACGAGCGGACGACAACACCCGAGTCGGTGTTTTCTTTTCGACGGCCCCACTCGTCCCCGCCGCAGTCACGCGGGAACCGACAACGGTCTTCTTGGCTCCAGGCAAGCGCTTTCCATCGATTTTGGCGGACGTTGTCCGAACCGCGGCGGTCTTCTTTTTGACTTTTACCTTACCGGGCATGAGCCATACGCTCCCTTCTAGGAACTCCGCTCGTAAAATGGTCCGGCATTCTTACCACGGCACCCCAGGTTTGACAAGGCCATCCCAAGACCACGATGCGGAGGTTCGCTCGACGGGGTGACGGCAAGAAAAGACCTGCGGACGGCTCAGGCATAGGTGATCATGGAATGCACCGGGCAGCCATCCAGCTTGTCACGACCCTTCAGCCCCAGCAACTCCACCAACACGGCCAGCCCCACGATCTCGCCGCCGAGTTGACGGATCAGCCACACGGTGGCGGCGGCCGTTCCCCCTGTAGCCAGCAGGTCATCCACGATCAAGACGCGTTCGCCCATTGCAATGGCGTCGCGGTGAACGGCAAGGGAATTGGAGCCATACTCCAAATTGTAGTTGACCTCGAACGTGTCGGCGGGAAGTTTGCCCGGCTTTCGCACCGGCACAAAGCCCGCGCCAATCTGATAGGCCAGGGCGCTGCCGAGGATGAACCCGCGAGACTCAATGCCGATCACCTTCGCGATCCGTTGGTCGCGATACCGGTTGGCCAGCTCATCCTGAATGGCGCGGAACGCCTGCGCGTCCTTGAGCAAGGTCGTAATGTCGTAGAAGAGGATGCCGGGCTTGGGAAAATCCGGCACTTCACGAATCAGTTTCTTATAATCCATACGCCATCAGCCTTTCTCTGATTAATGTCTCCCTCACATCCTTGTTCTACTCCTGCAAGACGGTCGGACAGCCCTCAATACCGGATACGGAACTCCCTGTGACGACCGGTCGGCGGCTCCCATTGCACCTGCATATCCTCCACCCGTGCCAACGGCGGACCGGTGCGAAGCGATTCGATGAAGGCTTCGACGACCTCCCGCTCTCCCTCCACATCCACTGCGACCCGCCCATCATCGAGGTTGCACGCCTCCCCACCCAAGCCCCTGCGAGTGGCTTCCCGTTGGGCAAACGCACGATAGGCCACCCCTTGCACCAGTCCGCTCACCAAGATCCTCGCCCTGGTTGACTGCCGCTGTGACATGGTCGTCTGCCTTCATTCCGAAGCCTTGCAAAAAGCTCCGTCCCGTGACAGTTCCAAGCGAATGATCGTAGTGAGTAGGAGCCAAGATACTGAGGAGAGGTTTCGATCACACGGGCGCGGCGTTCGCACGACACCTCGAATCGACTGGGGTGTTCATTTGTTCGCCGGCTTCAAATCCCCTTCAAAATCTATCGATATTTTTTTGGTCGGGGCGACAGGATTTGAACCTGCGACTCCCGCGTCCCGAACGCGGTGCGCTACCGGGCTGCGCTACGCCCCGACAAATCCGTTAGGCGTGAGGCGTGAAACGTGAGGCGAAGCCCCCTCTCCTCACACCTCACCCCTTACATTTCACTTCTCAATCAGGCCGAGGGCTCCCACGGCATCCCGTGTGCCTCAGCCACGCCCTCGCAGGTCACTGCGCCATTTGCCACGTTGACGCCGCGCGCCAAACCGGGATCGTCATGGATCGCGCGTGCAACGCCGGTCGAGGCAATGCGGACTATAAAGGGAAGCGTCGCGTTGGTCAAGGCAAAAGTCGCGGTACGGGGTACGATGCCGGGCATATTCGGCACACAGTAGTGCTGGACCCCCTCCGCCTGATAGACCGGGTCCGAATGGCTGGTCGGGCGGGTGGTCTCAAAGCATCCGCCCTGATCCACGGCCACATCGACGATGACCGACCCAGGCTTCATGCGGGAGACCACAGAGCGGGAGACCAGCTTGGGCGCCTTGGCCCCACGTACCAGCACCCCGCCGATCGCCAGGTCCGCCTCCGCCACCGCTCGGTCAATCCAGGGCTGATTGGCCGCCAACGTGACGATCCGCCCCCGATAGAGTTCATCCAAGTCGCGCAACCGGTCGAGGTCCAAATTGATCACCGTCACCTGCGCGCCCATGCCGACCGCCATCCTGGTGGCCGCACTGCCCACCACCCCGGCGCCCAACACCACCACCTTGGCTGGCGCCACGCCGGGCACGCCACCCAGCAACAGGCCGCTCCCTCCCTCGGACCGCTCCAAATATCGAGCCCCCACCTGCACCGCCATCCGTCCGGCAATCTCGCTCATGGGCTTGAGCATCGGCAGCCCGCCATCGGGGCTCTCCGTCGTCTCATAGGCAATGGCCGTGGCCTTCGCCTCGACCAACGCCCGTGTCAACTCCGCTTCGGCAGCCAAGTGGAGATAGGTGAACAGGACTTGCCCAGACCGGAACAGCGCATATTCGGGCGGCAACGGCTCCTTCACTTTGACGATCAGTTCGGCATCGTGGAACAACTGTGCCTTCGACCGCGCCAGATGAGCCCCCGCTTTTTTGTAATCCTCGTCGCGAAACCCGCTTCCGATGCCGGCGTCAGGCTCGACCCAGACCATATGGCCCGCGGCACAGAGGGTGGCGACGCCATCCGGCGTCAGGCTGACGCGAAATTCCTGATCCTTGATCTCTTTGGGCACGCCGACGATCATGAGCCCTCCTCCGGCTTGAATCCTATCCGAACAGCGACGCTCTAGTATACCCTTTTTCTGCCCCGCCCCAGATGAGAGATTGCGAACAACAGCACCGTCCAGCACGGGCTCCGTCAGGCTGGACAGGCGGCGATGTCCTAGTGTAAGATTCCGCCAACTCGTCCACGAGGAGGCGACTTGGTGACGGACTCTCCTGTGAGTTTCACGACCGGACGGTGTGATGCCTGTGGAACGGAGGGGGGACCGCTGATGAAGTTGTCCCTGGGAAAAGACTTCTTCGGCCGGACCTACGACCGCCTCTCCCCTTCCTCGGACCAGAGCCCCAAGTGGTTCTGCGAGAGCTGTTCCATGCAGAAAAACCTGCAACGCGACGTGCGCGATATCCGGGCCGAGCTGGACAAGTTGGGCGCGGGGCAATCGTCCGAGCTTACGAGCACCGCCCAGTGGCAACGCGCGCACTTGCGCCTCCGGGAGGTGGCGCTGCTCCTTGAAGGGGCCGCCGCGGGATCGCGGCTCCTGGACCCATCCGACGTTCACACCCTCATCCATCGCTTCCAGACCCAGGCGGGCGCCCCGTCTGTGGCCGGATGATCCGCTGAAGACATCTCGTGTCCACTTTCACGCATCACATTTTCGTCTGCATCAACCAGCGTCCCAAAGGGGACCCGCGCGGCTGTTGTGCGGATCGCGGATCCGAAGGCCTCCACGCCTTTTTCAAAAAAGAAGTGGACCGGTTGGGGCTCAAAGGCACCGTACGCGCGAACAAAGCCGGTTGTCTGGACCATTGTGAGTACGGCCCCAGCATCGTGATCTATCCGGAAGGGGTGTGGTACTGGGTGGGCTCGGAAGCGGACGTGACGGAAATTATGGAACGCCATGTCGTCAAAGGCAAACTGGTCGAGCGACTCCTGATGCCCGGCCACAAGCCGGGAGAGAAAGCCTGACCGCAACCGATCACAACACGGCTCTCCCAGGCCGAGTCACAGATCTAGCAGGCTGTTGAAAAACTATTTTCTCGACCTCGGACGTGAAAGTGCAGCGAGTCGAGGACGATCTAAAAAGAGCCCGCAGGATGGTCAAAAAGGCCGTCCAGCGCGGCCGCAGCGAGCGAAGAGGCGAGTCGTACTCTTGCGGTACGTCGAGCCTCGAAGCGACGCGAGAACAAAGCCGGCTGACTTTTTCACCATCCTGCTAGAGAGGCCACCATGCCGGTGGAAGAAAAATGGAAGGCCAACATGGAGAAGGTGGCCTTCATGAAACGGTTCCCCGGACTGGCAACAGCCTGGGAACAGGTCCCGGGGAAGACAATCGAGGCCGCCCTTCCCTTGCCTTCTAAACCTGGCGCTGCGGTGCTCGTCTTCTCAGACCAGTCGTTCGCCGTCGTCCCTCCCCTCGCCCCGGAGCCCTGGGAACTGACGGAAGGATTGGGTGCCGCCCGACGCCTCCTCGAACCGGCGCACCAGGATGCCTTTGCCGAATACGACCGGCTCGTACATCAGGACAAAGAAGCGCTGCGCCTCGCGCGGCTGGATAAAATTCTGGGCGCGATACAGAACAACCTGGAACAGATACCGGAACTCAAAGACCGGCTGCGCCGGCTGGTGGATGGATGGAAACCAGGCGAGCGACCATGAGGCGCGATCAGCCGTGAACATGCTCGAAATGTTTTCGCAGGCTTTGTTTGAAGGAGTCACCCCCATGATGGTCAACAGGGATTATCTTGTCCGCCACCCAGACCGGTGCACCCACAACGCCATCTGCATTCCGGTCTGCCCGACCGGCGCCTGGCTCTCGACCCCACCGCTCAAATTCGATTCGTCGCGCTGTCTAGAAAGTTGCCGGCTCTGCCTTGACGCCTGCCCCTCGCAGGCCATCTACGCGGTGTTCCGCAAGGGCAACAAGGTGCTCGAACCGCAGAAGAAGTAGGGAGACGCCTTGGCCGGCGAAGGGAAGAGGGTACCCTGGCCAATCCCCTTGCTCGCGCATCGCGCACGGGTTCTGCCCCGCTTTTACGGACACCTGATTAAGGCTCATAATGGGCCAGGAGGGGTGTCATGGGACAGAGACGAAAGTTTTCAGCGGAGTACAAGCGTGAGGCGGTGGCGATGCTTGACGCGCCGGGTGTCCGCGTGAGCCAAATTGCCGCGGACCTGGGGATTGGGGCCACGGTCCTGGGGCGCTGGCGGCGCGAGTTGC
>JACQCB010000110.1 GCA_016201805.1 Nitrospirota bacterium
ACAAGTAGACCGCGAGGCATAAAAACATTATAATCTCATGGCAAAGAGGACCCGATCCATGACGCTGGTCATTGACGAAAAAGATATCAAGCGGCTGCCGATCACGGTTGACCCTGACATTGTCAGCGGCACACCCGTGTTTCGCGGTACCCGCGTGCCGGTTGAGGCTCTGATCACCAACCTGGAGGCCGGTCTCACGCTCGATGAATTCCTGGAGAACTTCCCGACCGTCACCCGTGAGCAGGCCCTGCAAGTGCTGGAATTCTCCAAGACAACCATCCAAAGACTCGGCAAGTCCGCTTGAATATCCTGCTGGATGAATCCGCCCCACGCCTGATCAAGACCCGCTTGCCACAGTTCTCGATCCGCACAGTCCAGGAGATGGGCTGGGCCGGCATGAGGAATGGTGAGTTGCTGGCCGTGGCCGAGGGTCAGTTCGATGTCTTTGTCACGGCCGACAAAATGCTTCGCTACCAGCAGAACCTAACTGGGAAGCGCTTAGCCGTGGTCGTTTTGCCTAGTAACCAAGTTCCCGTTGAACAGCCCTCTTGCCCACTATCGCGCAGGTTCTAAAGGACATCCAACCGGGGACTGCCGTCGAAATCCCGATGCTACTTGCACCAGAGAAATGATCGTGCAGGCCGAGACCGCCGCCGAGCTCGACACACTCTGCCCTCCATCCTCGACAAAACCTTCAAAGGGAAACTATAAATCTAGACGGATTCCGGTGGGAACTCCAAGAGTCGCGCACTGTGACGTACGGTCAGGATTTGGACCGTAGGCGGAGTGGCGAGAATTCGATAGATGACGCGATAGTCGCCGACCATAAGCTCGCGAAGGCTGCTGGATGGAAACTCAGGCACGAGGCGACCAGACTCGGGGAAATTCTCGAGGCGGGCAAGTCCAAACAACCGAAGCCCGTTTAGGCATTCAAGACCTTGTCCAACTCGGCCATCGCTTTGGCGTGGGGAATCACAGCTCCTTTTTCAGCGGCCCGGAGCCCCATAAGGACAGCCTCCAATAGTTCCAGCCGCTCTGCTTTGCGCTCGTACTCATGGACATCCTCTAGAACCGTAGCAGACCGGCCCCGCTGCGTCAGGATCACCGGCCGCTTGGTCTTCTTGATCTTGGCGACGATCTCCGCTGTGCGCACGCGAAAATCGCTGATCGGCGTCAGGTCTTCTGAAAGACGAACCCTTGTCATGTGCCCCTCCAGCCTATAAATGATGAGATCGAAAAACGTACGTTTACCGTACTCGTTGTCTGTCCCACTGTCAACCAGCCATTCTCTTGTTTCGTTTCTTTCCGGCTCGGCTGGTTCAGTAGGCGGCGGGGGGCGAGAGAGGGCGTTGGGAGAACAGTTGCACGGCGTCGAAGTTGTCGAACCAGATGGGCGCGTCGCCTCTGGTCACCAGCCCGATCTGTCCGGTTCCCAGGCGCTTGTCCGAATGTGTAAAGGCGATCTTCCCGTCGAATGAAATTTCCAGGAAGTCCTTGCTGAGGATGGTGTTGTGCTGGACGCGCAGCATGTGCCAGAGCGCCTGCTTGCGCTTGGCCGGCGCGCGCCCGATGAGGGAGACCTGTCCATCGACCACACGAATCGCCTCCAGGGTTTCGGCGGCCAGGTCCACAATCGCTGCATAGAAGTTGCGGGTATCCTTCGCGCCGAATACGAGCCCCGCCCGGCCGCGAGTCCCTTCGGAAGCCGTTTTGAGGCGAACCGTCAGGTCCGGATACTCATACGTGAGGTCATTCGCCAACAAGAGTTGAAAACAGATCGCGTCGGCTCCGGCAGCGGAACAGGAGGCCTCCTGCGTGAGCCGGTTGGGAAGAGACGGCGTCTGGGGATCGGCCTCGACTTTCCAGGTTCCCGCTTGGCTCTTGCTGTTTGCCCCGGCGACGACCGTGCTGGCCGTAAACCCCGCCGGAATTTCTCCCGGTCTGTCCATATCGAACCGCCAGAAATGGCGCAAGTCTGGCGAGGCCTGTTCGGCACGAGCTGGTCCCTCACCAGCCAGTAACGCGATCAGCGCACCCGCGATCACCCAGCCATACCCGAGACCCAACCACCCCGCCCGTCGGCCCCTACGCTTCATACACCAACCCTTCATCTCACCTCTCGCGCACACAGACACGCATACTTCTATTTCTGAGGGGACGAGTCCTTCTTAACTTGCATGATGTCCTGCAGGCGCTGGTCCCGCTCCTCACGGATCTTTTTCATACGTCTCCAGCGATCGATAGTCCACCAGCGCAGCTTGTCCGAAAAAGTTACCGTAGGCGGCGCGACGCTGCCGGAGGGCGCGTGCTGAAACTCATAGCCCTTGGCCTTGCCACGGCTCTTTAAAAACTCCGCGTAGTTGTTTGGGAAGAGCCCGTTCTCACTCATCGGTTCGACTCATTGCCACTGTCTCGTCTCCGTCACGTCCGAAGGCGATATCCTCCGCATCAGTTCGGCAAGATTACAGCAACCGCTCACGCTCGTCCAGTCCTGAGAGCCGGCGCTTTGACTTTCTGGTGGAGAATCGGTAAGTAGGCGCCGTATCCTGCCGCTTCAATCCAAGGTAACGGACGGATTAACGATGTGGCGCCTCTTGAAAATCGCTCTGCTCTGTTGGCTCATGGCCATCGCCGCAATGACGGGGACGACCTCCGCCGAGCGAGCCGTCGAGCATGATGCCTTCGCCAAGGTCCTCGCCGGCATTTCAGGAAACCGAATGCTGGAAGATGTCGCGCGGCTGAGCGGACCCGACTTCAACGGACGCCAGACCGGAACCGCCGATGACCTTCGATCCGGCCTCTTTGTCGCAGATTGTTTTAGGTCTCTTGGCTTGGCGATGCCCCGGAGCGAGGCCCTCGGTTCGATCCTCCAAGGCTGGATGCTGACGGGTCCGGTCACAGCCGGTCGGATCGACGCGCAACCATCCCTGCACGTGTTCGCCGGTCCCGACTCCTCGGCGGCTCGTCTTGGTGCCGACTACTTGCCGATCCTGGACTCCCCGTCGGTCAACGTCACGGCTCCCGTCGTGTTTGTCGGCTACGGAATTGCCGATCCGGCGCGCGGCTTCGACGAATACGCGGGGCTGGACGTGCGCAACCGCATCGTGCTGTTTCTGCGAGGCAAGCCGGAACGCTATCCTGTGCCGGTCACGCAGACCGACAAGGAGCGCGTGGCGCGCGAGAAAGGCGCGGTTGCCTTTCTCACGGCGACCGGGCCGGTCCTCAGCGCCTACGAAGCCCGGCGAGGAATCAGCGGCGCTCCCTCGGCCTTATACACCCAGCCCGACGGAGACCGTCCCTTGCCCGGAGCCTGGATCAGCACGGAAATCGCCAAGCGAATTCTGGCGGCGGAGGAACATTCATTACTCGAAGTGCAGGAACAGCTCAACCGCGCAGGGCCCCGATCGTTTTCCACCGGCGTACTCGCCCGACTGGCCTGGGAGAGCACCCAGGAGCCCGGCACGCTGTACAACGTGCTCGGCATCCTCCCCGGCCGGGAATCCGGCAACGGCGCCGAGACGTTCGTGATCGGCGCCCATCGCGATCACTTCGGCCGCCAGGCCGGGCTGCTCTTCCCCGGCGCCGACGACAATGCCTCGGGTACCGCCGTCCTGCTGGAGGTAGCCCGCGCCCTGGCTGCCTCCGGAGTCAAACCGAAGCGCACGATCCTCTTCATCTCCTTCAGCGGCGAGGAGCAGGGCCTGCTCGGATCGCGCCTCTACGTGAGCCACCCCCTCGTTCCCCTGGCCCGTACCACCGCCATGATCAATGTGGACCATGCCGGCATCGGCAACGGGAAACTGACGGTGGGAGTCACGGGGCTGTCCAAGGAGACCGCCATCGAGGCGGGGCGACACGCAGGTCTGGCGGATCTGATCGAAGTCTTCGGATTTTTCCCCGGCGGCGACCACGTCCCGTTCAAGGAAGCCGGCGTGCCCACGATCACGATCGTGAGCGCCGGTGCGCACCCGCACTTTCACCAGCCAGCCGATACGGTCGAGACCGTCAAGCCGGAAATCCTCGAGGGGGTGGCCCGCTACGTGACGGTTGTGAGTTGGCAACTCGCCAATGCGCCGTAAGGCTTGTACTAGGGGATATCTTCGGGGTCGAATTCCAGGATGGAAGATTGAATGCGCGGCAGCGGAGAAGTCACTCTGGGAGGGGGAGGAAAAACCGTGGCCGACGACGACAGGACGACGGTGCCGGTGGCGGTTGAAAAGCCTCCTTGGTTGGCTCCAGAAATCAAGCCGACGCTCATTTGCGGCCCCAGGGTCATCATCGCCCCACTCCAAGCCTGTCCATAGGGAACCCGGAAGTTGTAGGTTTGGAAATTGGACGAGGGGGCGTATATATAGCCCTGGGTCCCCTGGGTATCCGTATAGAGATTGCCCGGCCCGGTGAGGTTGAAAAGAGGAGCCACCCCACCGTTCATGCCTCTGACGCCGGACACAGACTGAGCCCAAGCCGGAGCATGGAACAGCAGCAGCACCGCCGACACAAGGAGCACGCGCTTCATATCAGGCTATGCCTCACACAGATAATCAGTGACAGCCGCCATAACCTGAGGGTATAGTATGGTCCCACCGAAAGTCGTTTGCAAGGGGGATCGTCATGTCGATGCCAGGTCGGTCTCGTTGGCCGCTCCCGCCGTTCCTATGGATGGGCGCCCTTGTCGTAATGGTCCTCTTGCTCCCACTGGCCTACGTTGCGAGGGCCGCTCTACCGGAAGAGACCCAGGC
>JACQCB010000128.1 GCA_016201805.1 Nitrospirota bacterium
ACCGCCACCACGGTCGTCAACCAGGCGCACAAGTCGGTGCTGGAATTCATCCTCGCCAACCATCCGCTGGACTGTCCCGTCTGCGACCAGGGCGGCCGCTGCGACCTGCAGGACTTCTCGCATCAGTACACGCCCACCACCAGCCGGTTCATCGAGGTCAAGCGGGTCTTCCCGAAGGAATACTTCAGCCCCTTGATCGAGACCCAGATGAACCGCTGCGTCCAATGCCTGCGCTGCGTCCGGTACTGCGACGAAGTCATGGACGTGAAGGCCCTCGCCCCCTCCGGGCGGGGCACGATGACCGAGATCAAGTCCTTTCCCCATCACGAACTGGACTGCGAATTCTGCGGCGGGTGCGTGCAGATCTGTCCGGTCGGCGCCATCACCAGCCGCCTCTCCATGTACGAATACCGGCCCTGGATGCTGAAACGCGCCGACACGGTCTGCACCTACTGCGGGGACGGCTGCCGGATCACGATCCAAACCAAGGACAACCAGTTGATCGAAGTCATGTCGGCCCAGGGCGCCGGCCGCAACAACGGCGATCTCTGCGCCAGGGGGTTCTTCGGCTACCACGTCAGCACCCACCCGGATCGTCTTCGGCATCCCCTCATCCGACGCGACGGAGTGCTCGTCCAGGCCACGTGGGAAGAGGCGCTGGAGCTGGTGGCTGAGACCTGCGTCCGCCTGAAGCTCGCGCAGGGTCCGAACGTCTTCGCCGGCCTGATCGGCGCGCGCTGCACGAACGAAGACCTGTACCTGTTCCAGAAGTTCATGCGGCTGGCCATCGGCACCAACCACATCGACAGCAGCGCGCGCTACGGGCAGATCAACGGAGTCCGGGCGCTCCGCCGCGTGCAAGGCACACACCGCTGGACGGTGACGTTCGAGGACCTGGTCGCGGCCGACGCCCTCTTGCTGGTCGGAACGAATATCACCGAGACCAATCCGATCACCGGCCTCAAGGTCAAGGAAGCGGTCAAGAAGCGGCGGGCGACGCTCCTCACGATCGACACGCTGGAGCCGGCGGTCGGCGCCACCAGCAACATCGCCAACCTCTCATCGCATCATTTTTCCGTCCACCCGAACCGGTTCAAACCGGCCGTGTTGGGCCTCATCAAAGCCGTCGTCGAAGACGGGCATGTGGACCCGACGCTGGCGCAGCGGGCGCCCGCCTACCTCAAAACCATCAGCGATTCGGTGCATGACCTCTCATGGTCCGCCATCGAGGCCGCCACCGAAGGTACGCCGGAATCGTTCCGGGAGGCCGCCCGTACCTTCTCCCGCTCGGCTCGCGCCGTGATTCTGATCGGGCAAGGCGTCTTGCGGACGGCGGACGGATACGGCCTCGCCATCACGCTGTTGGACCTGCTGCTGCTCACCGGACAGCACGGCCGCCCCGGTTGCGGCCTGGCCCCTCTGGCCGAGGAGAACAACGACCAAGGGGCGGTGGAGATGGGCGCCGTGGCGGAGTATCTCCCCGGGCCGGCCGATCTGAGCGACCCGGCCGCCCGCGCGCGAGTGGCGCAACTCTGGAAAGAAGACCTGCCCCAGGGGACGGGCTCGACGTTGATGGAGATGCTGGACCGCGCCAGGACCGGCGCGCTCAAGGCCATGTTCATCGTCGGCGAGAATCCGGTGGGCTCGCTCCCTCTGTCGGCCAAGGCCAAAGAAGCGTTGCAGAACCTGGAATTTCTGGTCTGCCAGGAACTGTTCCTCACCGAAACCGCGCAGCTCGCGCATGTCGTCCTGCCGGCCTGTTCCTATGCCGAGAAGGACGGGACCTTCACGAACACCGAGGGCCACGTACAGGCCGTGCGCCATGCGATCGATCCGATCGGCGAAAGCCGGCCCGACTGGGAAATCTTCTCCGCCCTCTCGGTGCTGATGGGCTATCCGCTCGAGTACGGGGATGCCAAAGAAATTCTCAAGGAGATCCGAAGCTTGATTCCCGACTACGAACGCCTGGGCCCGGCGCCGACGCCGATGCGCCCCTCGACTGACGCCGTGGACGGCTACCTCCGCACCGGCTATGCGACGGATGCAGCCGACCGCTATGCCCTGTCGGGCACGGAACACGAGGCGCGGGGGGCGGGGAGCGATGGCCATCTGACACTGCTGATCGCCCAGAGCCTCTTTCATTCCGGGAAACTTTCGACCCGCTCCAAGGGATTATTGCAGGTCCAGGCGGAGGGATCGCTCACGTTGAACCCGGCGGATGCGGCCAGACTGGGCCTTGCGGATCGCGACCGGGTCCGCGTTGCCAATACCCTCGGCGCGATGACCACGACCGTCACGTTGGCGGAACGCGTGCCGAAAGGCCTGGCCCTCTTCCCGGAACACTTCGATCAAGAGGCGCGCCGGCTCCTGACCGTTTCAACCGACCCGGTCACACAGGCGCCGTATTACAAATCGACGCAAGTGAAGGTGGAGAAAATTTGACGATGAACGCGGAACGCAGAACGATGACGTTCGGAATGCGCCCTCTGCCGTTCATCATTCATCATTCATCGTTCATCGCTAAGGAGAAGAGTCGTGGCTGAAGTCGGATTGAAATTGGCGTTCTCGGTAGCCCAGATCGCCGTGGTCATGGGCATCGTCATGCTGACCGTCATGTTCCTCACGCTGGCGGAACGCAAGGTCCTCGGCTGGATGCAGGATCGGATGGGGCCCATGGAAGTGGGGCCCTACGGGGTCTTGCAGCCCATCGCAGACGGGCTGAAGCTGTTTTTCAAGGAAGACATCGTTCCGACCGGGGCAAACAAATTTCTCTTCACCCTGGCGCCGATCCTCGCGCTGGTCCCAGCCCTCATCGGCTTCGCGGTGGTGCCCTTCGGCCCCAACCGGACCGTCGAATTGTTCGGCTATCAGTTTCAGCCCTTCGTAATCAGCGACATCAACATCGGCATCCTCTACATCCTGGCCTTCACCTCCATCGGCGCCTACGGCATTATCCTCGGCGGCTGGGCCTCCAACAGCAAATATTCGCTGCTGGGGGGCTTGCGGTCGGCCGCCCAGGTGATCAGTTACGAGTTGAACGTGGGGCTGGCCATCGTGGGCGTGCTCCTGCTGGCGGGATCGCTGAGCCTGGTGAAGATCACCGAGGCCCAGGCCGGAGGGTTCTGGCACTGGTACATCTTCGCGTTTCCGTTCCCGCAGATCTTCGCCTTCGTCGTCTACGTCATCTCGGCCGTGGCGGAAACCAACCGGGTGCCCTTCGACCTGCCCGAAGCCGAAAGCGAGTTGGTGGCGGGCTTCTTCACCGAATACAGCGGGATGCGATTCGCGTTCTTCTTCCTGGCGGAATATGCCAACATGATCCTGGTCTCCTGCATCGCCGCCGCGCTGTTCTTGGGCGGCTGGAACGCGCCCTACCCCGGCACCCTGCTCCCCGAGAACCTGGCCTGGGTGGAGGGCATCGTCTGGTTTGCGGTCAAAGTCTATGGCTTCCTGTTTCTGTTTTTCTGGCTCCGCGCGACGCTGCCGCGCTTGCGTTACGACCAGCTCATGCGGTTCGGCTGGAAGGTCATGCTCCCGATCGCACTGGGCAATATCCTTGTCACCGCCATCGCGGCATACTTCTTTCCGCGGTGAGGAATTGACGATTGATTCATTGACGATTGGATGATTTTTTCTTCGCCAAATCAATGACAAAATCACGCAATGACTAAATCGTCAATAAAGAACTGGCTCAAGACCATCCTCTTTTACGAGATCCTGATCGGCATGAAGGCCACGCTCATGCACCTGGTGCGCTACAAGCCGATCACGCTGCAGTACCCGCACGAGAAACGGACGCTGCCGGACAGCTATCGCGGCATGCTCTCGTTGCTGCGCTACGACGACGGAACGGAGAAGTGCGTCGGCTGCGACCTCTGCGAGGCGGCCTGTCCGTCCCGGGTGATCAAGGTGGTCAGCGCGGAAGTGCCCGGCGAGCCCACCAAGCGGTACGCCAAGGAATATTACATGGACATGACCCGCTGCCTGTTCTGCGGGCTCTGCGTGGATGCCTGTCCGGTGGACGCGCTGGGCATGACCCGTGAGTACGAGTGGGCCGTGTACGACAAGCGGATGCTTCAGCTGAACAAGCAGCAACTCCTGGCGATCGGGGATCGCTCCTTCCCGGTGCGGGAGAAACGGCTGGAATTGCAGCATCCCAA
>JACQCB010000129.1 GCA_016201805.1 Nitrospirota bacterium
GCCGGCGGCACGCCCTGGCGCATCAACTCGCCGGCGTAGATCAGCAGCCTGGTACTGACCCCCTCCTCCAACCCGTGCGTCTTGAGATTGCGGACCTTCTCGCCCAGCTTGACCAGCCGGAGCGCCGTGTCTTTGTCCACGCCGGCTTCATGTTCGATGACCCGCGCCTCGATCTCGTGCGGCGGGTAGCCGAACTCGATCGCCATGAACCGCTGCTTGGTGCTCTGCTTGAGGTCCTTCAACACGCTCTGATAGCCGGGATTGTAGGAAATCACGAGCAGAAAGTCGTCCACCGCCTCGATCACCTGCCCCTTCTTTTCGATCGGCAGGAGACGGCGGTCGTCGCTCAAGGGATGGATGATGACGGTGGTGTCCTTCCGCGCTTCCACGATCTCGTCCAGGTAGACGATCGCGCCGTGCTTGACGCCGAGCGTGAGGGGACCATCCGTCCAGACCGTCTCGTTCCCCTTCAGCAGATACCGCCCGACCAGATCGGACGCGGTCAGGTCCTCGTGGCAGGCCACCGTGATGAGGGGACGTCCCAGACGGTAGGCCATGTGCTGCACGAAGCGCGTTTTCCCGCAGCCGGTGGGCCCCTTGAGCATCACCGGCATTTTGCTTTTGGCGGCCATCGTAAACAGCCCCACCTCGCCATTCACCTCGGCGTAATAGGGCTCCTCTCGAAGCCGATACCGGTCGATCTCCATCTCCTGCCCTTTGGCCGGCGCCATCTTTTTTGGTGTCGTCATCCGATTCTCCCCGACCGTCCCATGCGACGTGAGCGGCATTATAAGCCCTCTCGATTGTCCCCACAAGCCGGGCTCGCCATGGTCGCCATGTTCGATGGAGCGCTGAAGACCGGCGGCGCCATCGGCCTCGGGGCGGCACGGCGCACTGAGGCCACGCTACCTCGGTTGCGGCGCATCGAGCACCTCACGCACCCGACGCGCCAACACATCCGGGGTGAAGGGCTTCTGCAAAAACGCGGTTCCGGCCGCAGACACCCCATTGTGGACAATGACATCGTTCGTATACCCCGACATGTAGAGGACTTTCATCTCGGGGCGGGCCGGGGCCAGTCGCTCGACCAACTCCCGTCCACTGACTCCCGGCATTACCACGTCCGTCAGCAACAGATGGATCGGGGCGGCATGTTGCCGGCTGATCCGAAGCGCCTCATCAGCCTCGCAGGCCTCCAGCACGTCATAGCCATACGAGCGGAGCCCCTGGCTGAGGAGGACACGGATCGTATCCTCGTCCTCGACCAGCAGGATGGTTTCCGTTCCGCGGCACAATTCACCGGCCACCCGGCCGGACTCGGCGGCCGTCACGTCTTCCATGACCCGCGGCAAATAGATGGTGACCGTCGTGCCTTGCTGAAGATCGCTTCTGACAAAGATGTACCCCCCGCTCTGCTTGACGATCCCGTAGACCATGGACAACCCCAATCCCGTTCCCTTGCTCTTGTCCTTGGTCGTAAAAAACGGCTCGAAGATGCGGGCCTGGGTTTCGGCATCCATCCCGTGACCGGTGTCACTCACGGCCAACATCACATAGCGACCCGGACGCGTGACGACGGATTGGGAGGCATCGGCCTCGCCCAGTTCGACATTGGCCATCTTGATCGTCAGCCGTCCGCCCTTCGGCATGGCATCACGGGCGTTGACGGCCAAGTTCATAATCACTTGCTCGATCTGCCCCGGATCGGCTTTGACACGCCCCAACGCAGCCCCCGGCTCAACGATGAGTGCAATGTTCTCGCCGATCAGCCGCCGCAACATGGCCTCGATACCGGCCACCACCTCATTGAAGTCCAGCACTTTCGGCGCCAGCACCTGCTGGCGACTGAACGCCAACAGTTGTCCGGTCAGCCCGGCGGCCCGGTCCCCGGCCTTCTGAATTTCTTGGATGACGCCGCGCAAGGACTCCTCCGAACCGACGCGTTTGAGAAGGAGGTGACAGTAGCCGGCGATGACCGTGAGCAGATTGTTGAAGTCATGAGCGATCCCCCCGGCCAGTTGTCCGACCGCTTCCATCTTCTGAGACTGCCGCAGTTGCTCCTCCAGCAAGATACGCTCAACAAACTGGCCGATCTTGACGCCGATGTCGGCCATCATCTGCAGCACGCCGGCGTCCGGCTGACGGATCTCGCGGCTGAAAAACTCCAGGACTCCCAGAGTCTCGCCCCCTTTCTTGATCGGAAACCCGAACGCCCCGTGCAAGCCGGTATTCGCGGCGATCTGCACCCGAGGGAAATTGGCATCGGCAGCCACGTCGGCAATCCAGGCCGGCTCACCGCCGGCCCACACGCGACCGGGCAGGCCGACGCCGGACGCAAACGTACTCCCCTGGGTCAAGGCCATGAATTCCTTCGCGTCCACCGTCGCGCCATGCCAGACGGCCTCGCAGCGCAACCGCGCGGCCGCACGGTCCACGTGCCACATCGCTCCCAACTCCCATCCCATCGTGTCGCAGACAGCCCGCAGAAGCCGTGGCGCCGCCTCATGCAACGTCCTGGACTCCGCCAGGATGAGACTGATGGCCACTTGCGCAGCCTGACGATTCTCCGCCTGCTTGCGCTCGGCAATGTCCCGCACAAACGCGCTGAAGGTATACGTCTCCCCATGCCGCGCTGGAGCAATGGTCAATTCCACGGGAAACTCATGCCCCCGTCGATGGCACGCGATGACCTCAACCCGCTTGTTCACCAACGGTCCTTCACCCGTCGCAAGAAAACGCCGCAAGCCGCGCTCATGGGCATCCCGGTATTGCGGCGGGATAATGGTCGTGGACAACCGCTTTCCGATCATCTCCTGGCGAGGCCAGCCGAAGATCGTCTCGGCCTGGGAATTCCACTCCACGATCCGGCCCTCCGCATCCATCACGATGACGGCGTCCAGCGCCGTTTCGACGATCGAGCGGGTCCGTTCCTCGCTCTCTCGCAGCGAAACCTCGGCCGCCCTGGCCCGTTCACTTTCCTGCTGAGCCTGCGCCCACTCGCGCCGCAGACGTCCGGTCGCCCAGAGCAGAAGAGCGACCATCGGCACCCACACGATTGCCCCTCCCGTGCCGAGCTTGACCAAGACTTCCCAAATAGGGGCCAGGATGTCCTCTCGGTCTATGCGCACCAGGACCCCCCATTCCAACCCCTTGTAGGCCTGATATCCCTGCGTACGGGCATAGCCGGTCACGACGGACACGTGGCGGCGCAGATGCTCCTCCTCCACGTAGCCGGACCGGCTTGATTCGGTCAGCAGAGCGGAAGGCAACCCCAAGCGTTTCAAATTGGCATTGCCTTTATGTAGCAGGTCGGAGTCGATGAATGCGATGCCCTGGCGAGTGAGAAACTGGTACTCGACATTCCCCAAAAACCCCTGCTGCGCCTGAACGGCCCGAATCGTCCGGGTCAGGACACCCTCCAATGCGGAGAGTTCCACTCGCGTCGAAACCACGCCGAGGAACTCTCCCTGCGGGCCGAAGATCGGAGCCGTGAAGGCCACGGCATCCACGCCGCCGACCACCTCGTAAGGCTCCACGTCCCCCACATGGACAGACCCGCTTTCCCGCACGGCCTGGAACCATTCCCTCCTGCTCAGATCCCGCCCCACGCTGGCCAAGTCCGTAGCTGCGACAACACGTCCGGACGCATCGGTGACGCCCAGCCAGATATAGACGGGATACGCCTTCTTCATCCAGGCCAAGTACGCGGCCATGTACGGCCCATTATGGGTTTGGGAGCTGAACGCCCGCGCCATCATCTGGACATCTCCGTACCGCTCGAAGAGGAACCGGTCCAGTTTGTCCGCGATCTCGGCAGCCGCCAGGGACAGACTTTCTCCCGTCATCGCCACCAGGCGGGATTCCACATAGTGCAGCCCAAGCCCGCCAATCGCCAGCGCCGCCACCGTCATCACGATGACGAGGACCGGCAGCCAGGCATAGGGGAGGCGTCTCCGTCGCATCGTTCCTCAGGACTCCATCGACGCAGGCTCGGTGGCAATGTAGCTTGCGATCAGACGGACGGGATGATAGGCCAGCTTGGACTGGGCCAGACTCGGCAGCCCCGAATCGTCCATGGTGTTGACGAACTCGTAGCCTCGGCCGACCGCTTCCCGGCAGAATTCACGGAAGATGAACTGGGCCAGCCCGGTGACACGACGGTCCGTCAATTCCAGCAGCACACCAAACACGGACGGCGTGAGCTCGAACCCGAACGTATAGGCTCGGACCTCGCCATCCACCCGGACCACGCGCCCGACCAATCCCAGGGCCTCGGCTTGGGTCAGAACCTCGCGATGAGCCGACTCCGAATCCGCCAGCATGTGTCGCGCCACGGCATCGACGGCCGACGGATTGCGGGCTTCCTGCTGGGCCGCCCAGAGGCGGTAGAGCGCCAGACAGTCATCGCGATCCGTCGGCCGGTACGGCTCATAGCGATAGTGATGGTCTCGCGCAAAGCGATTGCAGGCCGCACGTTGCGACTTGTACCGGTCGCCGATAAGATTCGCGAGATCGGCGGCCCGGTAGAGGTACTCGACCCCCTTGGGAGCAAGACGATACCCCTGGGCCTCCAACACGGGCTTCAACTCCTCCGGCACATTCTCCACACGGGTGACGGCCGAACCCCTGTTCCGCTCCCGCATGAAGGCAAAGCAGGCGGCAAAGGCGTCGCACATGGGTTGTGTGACGGGTGACAGGTGACGGGTGACGGGCGCAGAATCGGTGCTACCCGTCACACGTAACGCGTCACGCGTCACGCGCAAGGGTGGCAGCGCCATGAACATCCCATCTTCGTATTCGGCGAAGAGGCACAGATGCCCGTCCACTTCGGCCCGCCAATACGTCAACAGATGCCGCCAGATGATATGCGACACGAAGGCATAGGCGGACAGCGGGGTCTGCAACATCTCGCGCGTCGATGCAAGGGCGCGGTCCAGGAACGGACGATCATCGAAAGTCAGCGGCGCTAGATCGGAAGGGCTGAGCGCTGCGCCAGCCGCCTCACGTCTTGCGGCTGGCGCGTCGCGCCCCGTGGCTGACGCCTGGCCGGACGTCAGCCGTTCCGTGAGGCGCGGAAGCCGGCGCAGAACGATCACGTCATCCTGAAAAGGACCGATCAACCGAGGATGTCGTGCGAGCCTGTCCAGTGTATCGTCCTGTTCGAGACGGCTGGCGACGTGATCGCTATACGCCCGGATGTCCGACGACGCCTCCCGCATGAAGGGACACTTGGAATCCCAGCCCAACAGCACCTCGCAGCGATCGTCGCTCCACATCAGGGCCAGGGGATAGATCTGACAGTCGAGCGGGCGCACCTCGTAGATCCGGCAGTGGGCGGTGGCAGGATCGAAAGCCGGGCAGAGATACCCCTCGCCTGATGGATTGGGAACGACGCGGACTTGGCAGCCGGCCTGATCGGGAAAATGCGACGGGTCCAGCCCGCCGGCGATTGCACGATCAATCTCCTCCGCGATGAAATAGGGCCGGAGGAAACTCTCCTCCTCAGGGAATCGGCAACAGACATCGCAGGTCAAACACACCCGGCTGGGGACGAACTGGTTCAACGGGACGATCGAAAGCTGCTCGGAAGACACCTGGGCTGGCTGACGTTCGGCCTCCGTCATGCGATCATGATACGCCCTACCGCCAAGACAGGCAAGGCAGACAAGGACTGGCGCCTAGATCGAAAAAACCCCCATAAAAACCAACACCTGGACGTCACACTCATCCCTCTCATCCGCAGATTTACCCCAATTCTCACATTGAACTTGACGGGCAAACCTTCGTCGTAGATACTTAAATCGTTCCATGATAAGGAGTTCCATCCCATGGCAAATCCCGCTGTCCCGAACCATCCCCAATACGATCCGCAAGTGTTGCTGAACGCCCAGCCGGTGATCATCGCGGTGATCGATCCAACCTCGTACAAGGTCCAATTCCAAAACCAGACGTCGCTGGCAAAATTCGGGAACATCTCATCCCAGATATGCCACGAAAAGATTGCAAACTGCGCCGCCCCCTGCGGCTTCTGCAAAATGCTCGAAGCCATACAGTCCGGCCAGATCACCTCCAGCGAAGTGCCTCTCCCGAACGAAGAGTATCTCCTCGTCCAGTGGTCGAAGGCGGAAACCTCTACCGGACTGACCCACGTCGTCGAAACGATTACCAACATCACGGAATCAAAACGGCAGCAAAAGTACGCCGAGGCGCTCAACGAACGGCTGGAAGCGATCAACGAGCAACTCCGGGACCGAGCCATCCGAGACGGGCTGACAGGCCTGTACAATCATTCGTATTTCCGCGACTCCCTCACCCGCATCTTCGCCCAGGCCAAGCGGGCCGGGCAGCCCTTGGCGCTGCTGTTTGTAGACCTGGACAACTTCAAAACGATCAACGACTTCCACGGACACAAGGCCGGCGATCAGGTCTTGCAAGGCATGGGGCAGCTCCTCTCCAACCAGCTTTCGCCAGGCCGCGAACGTCTCATCGGACGCACCAGCGACCTTTCGGCCCGATACGGCGGAGAGGAATTCGTCGTGCTCCTGCCCGATACGCCGCCGGAAGGCGCCCTGGTCATCGCCGAGCTCCTGCGTCAGCGAATCATGACCCTGACCAGCGAGCCTGAACTGGCGGACGTGGCTTCCCTGAACCTGTCATTGTCCGGCAGCATCGGCGTCGCCTGTTTTCCGGACCACGCCGACACCCCCGCCGAACTCATCGAGGCGGCCGATCGGGCGGCCTATACGGCCAAAGCAGCCGGCAAGAACTGCGTGAAGATGTATGAACCGGGCGCGACGCCAGCAGGCACAAGGTCCCCCATCAAGCGCGTCTGACCCCAACCCGTTTACAGGATTTTCCACACGCCGCATCATGCTGAAACGGGCGCTTTCCCTGCCTCTCATCATTGCCCACCGAGGCGCCTCCGGTCTTGTGCCGGAAAACACCGCCTTGGCGGTGGCCGCCGCCATCGTGTTGGGCGCCGACATGGTCGAAGTGGATGCGCGGCTCGCCAGGGACGGCCAATTGGTGATCTTCCACGATCCATCGCTCGGCCGGACCGCTCGCTTTTCGCGTCACCCGTCACACATCACACGTCACGGGAGTATCAGAATCGCGGATATGACGCTCGATGAGATCGGCGGGTTGGATGCCGGCTCCTGGTACGGCCGGGACTTTGCCGGGCTGCGCATCCCAACCGTGATGGAAATCCTGACCCTGTGCGCGGGGCGGATCGCGCTGAACATCGAGGTCAAAGTGGACCGCGAGGCAACCCTCGCCACAAGGGAACAGATCGTCGCACAACTCGACCGTGTCCTACGCGCCCAGCCCAGGCTGTGGACATCCAACTCGGTGCTGATCTCCTCCGCCGACCACCCCTTGCTCCAGCTTGTCCGGAACGTCATGCCGAAAACCGCCCTAGGCCTCCTCGCCCAAGCCGACGCCGACGGTACCGCCGCCTGGCTATCCAACGCCTTACATGCGGCCGATCGTCTCGAAGCCTTTTCTCTCCACCTGCCGTGGCCCCTGGTCACCCCGGCCCTCATGGCAACCCTCCGCCGCCGCAAGAGGCTCAAGCTGTTCGTCTACACCGTCAACAGCGTGAGCCGAATGCGCCGACTCATGGCCGACGGCGTGGACGGGCTCTTCACCGACCACCCGGAACGGCTGCTCGCGCACCTCCGTGGCACAGCATGAAAAGCCGGCCGTCGAACCGAGGGTTTTTTCTTCCAAGTTCATCCCAAGATCATCGTGTGATGGACCGCAGGGCTCTTGTGTGAACGCGAGAGGCCATGTTACGATCACCGCCGTCCGCACTGGAGCAGGGAATAGGGCCTGAAGGGAGGACCGTTGGCACTCGCTCACGATCCAGCAATCCACACCGGGTCTCGCCTCGACCTCGATCGGTGCCGCTCCGTTCGCGAGGCCTTGGTGAGGGACGGGCTCTACGACGACCCTCTCTCCGTTCGACACGCAGGCTCTGAGCACCAGACCTCGGCACAAGCCACGACCCGCTGGCGCATCGCCCCACAGCCCTTTCTGCTCTCCCCCGAGGACCTCCGTTTTTTTGAAACCCTCGGTACGCACCTCCTGGCCTTTTATCGCGGAGTCAACCGCCTCTACCTCGACAGCGCGAGGGGCACTCAGCCAGCCTGGGTGGCCGCCTACTTCGACCAAGGCAAACCGGACTCGCTCGTGGCCGCAGGACGCCTGACGCCATGGGAGGAGCACCTGCCCGCCGTCATCAGGCCCGATATCATCCCGACGGACGACGGACCCACCCGCCACCGCATGGTCATGACGGAATTGGACTCGGTCCCCGGTGGCATCGGCCTGACCGGCGCGCTGGGAAGA
>JACQCB010000096.1 GCA_016201805.1 Nitrospirota bacterium
GCCCGCAAGAAGTTTTTGAAGTCGGCGGCGACCGAATTCTCTCACATCTGTCAGGTGGTCCAGCAGGCGGCTTTGGCCTGGCCGTCGGTGCAGTTTCGGCTCAAGCACAACGGGCAAGAGGTATTCGACTATGCCGCCGTCGCATCCAGTCGTGACCGCCTGCTCCAGGTCTATGGCATGAAGGTGATGGCGCATATGGTGGAGGTCCTGGCTGAGCGGCCGGGCCTGCGTCTCGAGGGCGTGACCGTCGATGCGGCGCAGACGCGGGCGGGACGGACTCCCCAGGAGTTGTTCGTCAATCGCCGGGCGGTCAAGAACGCGACGATCGCTCATGCGGTCTCCGATGGCTATGGCTCCTTCCTTGCCAAAGGGCGGTATCCCCGCTACGTGCTGTTTCTCGATGTGGACCCGGAGCGGGTTGACGTCAATGTGCATCCGACGAAACGCGAAGTCCGGTTTGCCGACCAGGACCTGATCCATCAGACGGTGCGACGGGCGATCAGGGGGGCCTTGGGCGGGCAGGTGTCGGCGCCGATGGACGGTCTGGCCGCCGGGTCGATGGCAGAGGCGTCGTCCGGCTTGGCCGGATCGCATGAAGCCTGGGCCGGCGCAGACAGGCCTGCAGGGTGGCCGGGCGGAGAGGGACGAAGCTCTTTGTCGATGCCTCCCCGATCGGATTACGATTGGGCGAGAGGCGCCAGACAGATGGCCTTGTCCCAAGGGACAACAGGCGGGTCTTCCAGCGCCGATCCGGCTGAAGCGCCGGGTCTTTGCGAACCGATGCAGACCTATCGACCTGGGGTCGGCAGTGAGGTCGTCCCCTTGGGGCAGGTGAGCCGCACGTTTCTGATCGCGCAGGTCGGATCGGAATTGCAGGTAATCGATCAGCACACTGCGCATGAACGGGTCTTGTTCGAGCGCTTGTGGCGGGCCTGGCTGACGCAGGGGGTGGCCTCGCAGCCCTTGCTCATCGCGGAGCCGGTCGAGCTGCCGCCTCACGGAGCCGCGCTGCTCCAGCGATACGTGAGCGACTTGGAGAAGCTGGGCCTCGTGATCGAACCGTTCGGCGCCTCCGCGTTCGTGATTCGCGCGGTGCCGGCTTTGCTCGGCCATCTGGACTATCCGGCGTTGCTGCAGGACCTCTTGGACGACCTGTCGGAGTGGAATGCCGCGTCTTCCCTCGATCTGCGCGTCCGGCCCGTCCTGGCTTCGCTGGCCTGTCACTCGGCCGTCCGGGCTGGTCGCGCGATGGACTTGGCGGAAAGCAAGCAATTGATCGAGGACTGGGTCGAGGAAGGCTTGCCGATGACGTGCCCGCATGGCCGTCGCGTCGCGCTTCGCTTTCCGGCGGACGAGTTGGCCAAGATCTTCGGCCGGGCTTGAGATCGTGATGTGTGACAGGTGACGCGTGAGGAGTGACAAGTCGGATGTGGAAGAAGAGCGAAACATGAGTCAGACACTTGTCACTCGTCACCCGTCACTCGTCACGTCCCTGCGTCCGCTCATCGTCCTGGCGGGCCCGACTGCGGTCGGAAAGAGCCGGGTCGCGGTCTTGCTGGCGAAAGCCCTGGGCACCGACGTGCTTACGGCCGATTCCCGACAGGTCTATCGCGGCATGGACATCGGGATGGACAAGCCGAGCCTGGAGGAACGGCTGGGCGTGCCGCACCGGTTGATCGACTTGGTGGAGCCGGATCAGCCGTTCAATGTGGGGATGTACCGGCGGCAGGCGCTGTGTGAGATTGAGCGTCTGTACGGCCAGGGCAAAATTCCCTTGGTGGTCGGAGGGACCGGCCTCTACGTCAGGGCGTTGCTGCATGGCTTGTGGGACGGCCCCTCGGCCGATTGGAGCTTTCGTGACCGGCTGGTCGGCGAAGCGCATGTGAATGGAGCGGAGTATCTCCACCAGGAGCTGGCTCGCGTCGATCCGGAGTCGGCCGAACGGCTGCATCCCCACGACCATGTGAAGATCATCCGGGCTTTGGAAGTGCATCATCTCTCAGGCCATCCGCTGTCGGAGTCGCTCCGCCGTCACGCCTTCGCCGAAACCCCGTTTGCCTCCTTGCTGATCGGCCTCACGAGGGACCGCGCCGCACTCTATCGGCGGATCGACGAACGGGTTGACGAGCAGTTGGCCAAGGGATTGGTCCAGGAAACACGCGGACTGTTGGAGAAGGGCTATGGGCGGGAGCGGGGTTCCATGAAGGGGCTTGGGTATCGGCAGATCGCCGGATACCTGGCCGGGGACTATCCCTATGAAGAGGCGGTCCGGCTGCTCAAGCGGGATACCCGCCATTTTGCGAAACGCCAGATGACCTGGTTTCGCAAAGAGGCGGGGATGACCTGGGTGGACATCGGCGACGAGGAGTCCTTGGAAGAGGTGTCGGTCAGGCTCCTGGACTTGATAAAACAGTTTCTCGCGGGTTTGTCTACGCGGGTCGGCTGTGGCGACGAAAAGACGGCGGTGGCGGCGGGGTAGCGACCGGAGGCGTAGCGAGAAAGGAGCCGTGCGGAGCGACGATGGCAATACGACGAGCACAAGCAGAGATCGGGATCATCGGGGGGAGCGGCCTCTACGAAATGGAAGGATTGGAGCGGGTGCGGGAAGTCCGTCCCGCGACGCCCTTCGGACGGCCGTCGGATGCCCTGATCCTAGGTACGATCGACGGCGTGCAGGTGGCGTTTCTCTCGCGGCATGGACGCGGTCATCGAATCACACCGAGCGAGATCAACTATCGGGCGAATATCTACGCGTTGAAGTCGGTGGGGGTGACGCGGATCATTTCCGTGAGCGCGGTGGGGAGCATGAAGGAGGCGGTGAGGCCGGGCGATGTGCTGCTGCCGGACCAATTCATCGACATGACCAAGCGCCGGGTCGGGACCTTTTTCGAGCAGGGCGTCGTCGCGCACGTGGCCTTTGCCGACCCGATCTGCTCGCGGTTGTCGGGGGCCTTGTTCAAGGCGGCCCAGGGCGCCGGCGCCACGGTCCATCGCGGCGGTGTCTATCTCTGCATCGAAGGCCCCCAATTTTCGAGCCGTGGAGAGTCGCTGCTCTATCGCCGGTGGGGAGTGGATGTGATCGGGATGACCAATCTGCCCGAAGCCAAGCTGGCCCGGGAAGCGGAACTGTGTTACGCCACGCTGGCGCTCCCGACGGACTATGACTGCTGGCATGCCACGGAGGAGTCGGTTTCGGTGGACGCGATCATCGCCACGCTCAAGAACAACGTGGCGCTGGCCAAGCGCATCATCCGGGCGGCGTTGTCGGTGGCGGCGGAGCCGAGGACCTGCCTCTGCGCGACGGCGCTGGAGCACGCCGTCCTGACTGCGACGCAGAACATTCCCAAGGAAACACGCAAGCGCTTGGGCCTCTTGCTCGGCAAGTATCTCGAAAAACCGTGACGGGTGATGTGTGAAGGGTGACGAGTGAGAATTCGGAGTGTGCAATCTGGACACTCATCACGCGTCACTCGTCACTGATCACTGGAGGATGTTGAATATGGGCAAGCTGCTGGTCGTGGGGTCGGTCGCGTTGGATACAGTTCGGACTCCCTTCGGGGAAGCCAGCGAAGTACTGGGCGGGTCGGCAACCTATTTTGCGACCGCCGCCAGTTACTTCACGGAGGTGGACCTGATCGCGGTGGTGGGAGAGGACTTTCCGGAGTCGCACTTGAAGTTTCTCAAGAGCCGCGGCATCGACCTGGCGGGGCTCGAACGGCGCAAAGGGGAGACGTTCCGCTGGAAGGGGGAGTACACCCACCAACTGAACGAGGCGCATACGCTGGACACCCGTTTGAACGTGTTCGAAACCTTCCGGCCGAAAATCCCCGAGCAGTACCGTTCCCCCGATCTGCTGTTTTTGGGCAACATCGATCCGGAGTTGCAACTCGACGTTTTGCGGCAGGTGCATCGGCCAAAGCTGGTCGCCTGTGATACGATGAATTTCTGGATCGAGGGCAAGCGGGAGGCGCTTTGGCGGACGCTCAAGGAAGTGGACGTGCTGGTGATCAACGACGGGGAAGCGCGCGCGCTCGGCGGGCATTCCAACCTTGTGCAGGTCGCCAAGGACATCCTGGCGAAGGGGCCGAAGCATCTCATCGTCAAGCGGGGGGAATACGGGGCCCTGCTGTTCAATCGCAAGCAGACGTTCGGAGCCCCGGCCTTTCCGTTGGAGGAAGTGAAGGACCCCACCGGGGCCGGCGATACCTTTGCGGGGGGCTTCATGGGCTACCTGGGGGCGACCGGAAATTTGTCGGACGAGGGCATCCGCCAGGCCATCATTTTCGGCAGCGTCATGGCCTCGTTTACGGTGGAGGCCTTCAGCCTCGACCGTCTGCGCGCGCTCGATTATAAAGAGATCGAGGCCCGCTTCCGCGAATTCAAGCGGCTGACGCATTTTGAGGACCTTGTCTAATCGCATGACCGTCACGAGGGGAATCGCCGGACGGTCGGCCATGCCCCGTTGGGCCCTGGTCGGCTGCCTCTTGTGCGTGATGATCGGGTGCACGGCTGAAGAAAAACTGAAGAAGGCCGACGGATATTATCGGGAGGGCGTGGCCAATCTGGACGGCAATCGCCAGGAGGCGTTTGTTTCGTTCCAGAAGGCGCTCCAGGAAGACCCCGGCCACCGGGATGCGCATTACTATGTGGGGCACATCTATGCCGTACAGGGCAAGTACCAGCTGGCCGAAGAGCAGTTCCGGACGGTGCTGCGGATCAGTCCGGAGTACTCGGAAGCCCATGCGTATTTGGGACAGGTGCTCACGCAGCAGGATCGCTGGCAGGAGGCCATCCGCGCCTACCGGCGGGCGCTGAGCAACCCGCTCTACGCGACCCCGGACGTCGCGTGGTTTAATTTGGGGCGGGCCCTGGCCCACGAAGGCGACATGAACGGCGCCGCGCAAGCGTTTGAGGACGCGTTGCTGGTCAGCCCCCCCAACGTGCCGTCGGGGATGGTCCATCTCGAACTCGGCCGGGCCTATTACCGGCTGGGGTATGATGCCAAGGCACGCGAGATGTTGACGCGGGTGGCCGAACTGGACAAGGATGGACCGTACGCGGCCGAGGCGGAGAAGTTACTGGAACGGTTGAAGCACTAAGGGATGGCTATCGCTATGGAAAACGAATCCGTCGGGAGTTTCTTCAAGCAGGTCCGCGA